>CAYOOG010000040.1:0-945 GCA_964405515.1 uncultured Alphaproteobacteria bacterium
GTTATCTGTGGCTTGAGGGCGAAGACGATCGCATCGGGCACAAAACCTGCAGGGACTTCATCAACGCCTCCGATAACGCTGACATCTGCTCCAACCGCAGTAGCGCCTTGCGGCAAGGCCTTGGCCACTTTGGTATTCGGCTCCACCACGACAACGCGGGCATCTTCAGCACCTTTGTCCAGCCAGCCCTGCAATAGCGCGCCGCCCATCTTGCCGCCACCGGCCAGCAAGAGCGCCCGAGTCATGCCTCACCGGCCGTCTCGAACAACGAAGCCGCGATTGCCTGGTCAGGCGTTTTGCCTGCCCAAATTACGAACTGAAACGAAGGATAAAACCGCTCGCATTCACTGATGGCAATTTCGATAAGATTCTCGCATTGCCGCGACGATTCCGCCTGGCCATCTGCAAATAACAATGTATGGCGAAACATGGGGAGATACTCCCCGGACCACAGATCAAAATGGCCTATCCAGAGGCGTTCATTTACAAGGGCGAGCAATTCCCAAACCGCTGATTTCCGGCGTTCGGGGACTCGTGTATCGAAGGCGCAGGACAAATGGAGGGCGTGGTGCTCGTCACGCCAGGAAAAACACAAATGATAATCGCACCAGGTTCCGGCCACGGAAACCGTGATTTCCCCCTCGGCGGATCGATTGTAAGGCCAATCGTGAGCAGCGATGACCTGCTCAACAGCCTCAAGAGGATCGCAATGATCGTAACTCTGATCCAGACTGGTTGAGCCCATGTGCTCAGACTCCTAGACCATCCTAATTCGGGCTAACCGATGAAACGGGGGATGGAAAACAAAGAGGACGCTCAGATGGCACCGCACCAATCCTCCGGCATGATGCTGCCGCAGAACCAGCAGAACCAGCGGAATCAGCAGAACACTGGGACCGCCCAACAACAGCAAACTACGGGTCCAATGGTACAACCGCAGCAGAC
>CAYOOG010000040.1:955-18667 GCA_964405515.1 uncultured Alphaproteobacteria bacterium
GAGCCGGAGCCGTCGATGCCACCTCGATCTTCCTAATCTTGCGAAGACACAATATCTAGTGAAATTGACGGGACCCCACACCATGGGCTGTACCCTGCCAAAAGAAATCGCCAATTGCAAGCCCGCTTTTCCGCTCAAAAGCGCGAAAATCAGGGAAAAATGATGTTATTTGCCGGGTGAGTGATTGGACGCCAATCCAAGCACAAAAAAGGAAAGCCACCTGACCGGCATCGCGGCCAAGTGGCTCCCATTCGTTATGCGATCATAGAGGTTGACCGGAGGTCAATCCAATCGCCTATCTTACTTCTTTTTGCGTGCGGTTTTCCGCTTGGCTGCCTTACGCTTTGGAGCCTTACGCTTGGCCGCCTTGCGCTTTGGAGCCTTGCGTTTGGCCGCCTTGCGCTTTGGAGCCTTACGTTTGGCCGCCTTGCGTTTTGGAGCCTTACGCTTGGCTGCCTTGCGCTTTGGAGCCTTACGCTTGGCTGCCTTGCGCTTTGGAGCCTTGCGTTTGGCCTTCTTGCGTTTTGGTGCAGCCTTTCTCTTCTTCTTCTTGACTGCCTTCTTGCGCTTCGGTGCAGCCTTTCTCTTCTTCTTGACTGCCTTCTTGCGCTTTGGCGCAGCCTTCTTCTTTTTCTTCTTCTTGACCGCCTTCTTGCGCTTTGGTGCAGCCTTTTTCTTCTTCTTGGCTGCCTTCTTGCGCTTAGGCGCGGCCTTCTTCTTCTTTGCCTTTTTCTTCTTAGTCTTCTTCTTAGCT
Source organism: uncultured Alphaproteobacteria bacterium (assembly GCA_964405515.1). Lineage (GTDB taxonomy): Bacteria > Pseudomonadota > Alphaproteobacteria > JAPYRI01 > JAPYRI01 > CAYOOG01. The sequence continues at coordinate 1,710 of CAYOOG010000040.1, forward strand.
ACTTTCTTCTTGGCTTTCTTCTTCTTGGCCTTCTTCTTCTTGGCCTTTGATTTCTTAGCCGGTGCTTTCTTAGCCGCCAAGGCCATAGTTGTCGCCGGCTCAGAGCCACCGATAACTTCGCCTATTTCGGCCAGAGCCGCACGAAGCAAAGCTTCAAGCTCAGAAATCCGATCCGTCAGTTCAACGTTCTCTTCACGGGCATTGGCTGCCAACTCTTTGACTGCTTCGAACTCATCACGCGAGATGAGATCCAAGTTGTCTGCCAGCCGTTCTATCTGCTGACGCATTACTATCTCCATTTCCTGCGCAACACCTTGAACAGTTCCAATAGTGTTGGTTGCAAGTTTTGAAAGGTCATCAAATAAGCGGTTTTGTGTCTGCATACTAATATCCCCACCGCCGGTGAAAACAACAACACACGAAAATCACCGCGAAATGGTCAAATACGCATGTGTCATAACTACTTTAACCAAGTTATCGCGCGTTCGTCTATAGTTTCGAAACTTCGAAGCGAACGGGAAATTAGTGATCGATTCCTAAATATGTGTAAATTACCGAACGAATAACGAACCTGCATGTACATTTTGAACACATTTCGGACTCCAAATAGCCCTCCACGCCGAGATCATTTGCAATGATAGCGACCAGCGCTCTCGCCGTTTTGCCGTTTCCGATGATCGATCCGGTCATATTTCAGATCGGGCCGCTGGCGGTTCGTTGGTATTCTCTTGCATATATTTTTGGATTGATTTTGGGGTGGCGCTACATCTTACGGCTACTTCCAAAGTACGCAAAAGAGACAAAAAGAACCTCGGCGCCGACGAAACAACTAAGCCCACCGATGTCGAAGGAAGATGTTGACGACTTTCTTATGTGGGCTGTTCTCGGCATCGTTATCGGTGGCAGGCTCGGCTATATCTTGTTCTACCAGGCCGGATTCTATTTTGCCCATCCGACACAAGCTCTCATGTTGTGGCGCGGCGGAATGTCCTTCCACGGCGGATTTCTGGGGTTTTTGCTCGCTCTCATACTTTTTGGCCGGCGCCGGAAGCTACCAATATTGGGTATGGCTGACCTCATGGTTTGCGCCGCTCCCATTGGTCTTTTTCTTGGCAGACTGGCCAACTTCATCAACGGCGAACTCTACGGACGGGAGACCAATGTTCCTTGGGCAATGATTTTTCCCACCGGTGGACCAACACCCCGGCACCCGAGTCAGCTTTATGAAGCCGCGTTGGAAGGTGCTGTCCTGTTCTTGATACTTTGGCTGCTTTTTCGTCGGCCCCGGTGGCGGGAGAGTTATGGAGCGTTGACCGGTGCGTTTCTTGTTGGGTATTCAGTCGCTCGGATCATTGTCGAGTTGTTTAGACAACCGGACCAATTTCTTGGTCTTTTCGCAGGATTGTTCACCATGGGCCAAATTCTTTCATTGCCGATGGGAATTGCCGGTATTTACCTGGTTTTAAGATCAGGAATTTTTCGAAAAAAAATCGTCTAGGCAGGCGCATTTTGACGTCTTTGGAGCATTTTCTCAAAAAATTGATTCGTGACGAGGGGCCAATTACGGTTTCCCGCTACATGAAAGAAGCGCTCGGCAACGAAGAATTTGGGTATTACAAGCGCCGTGATCCGTTCGGCAAGAAGGGTGATTTTGTGACGGCGCCTGAAATCAGCCAGATGTTTGGTGAACTGATCGGACTTTGGTGCGCGGAAATATGGCGTCAAATGGACAGCCCTGATCCAGTCCATTTGGTGGAACTTGGACCTGGGCGCGGCACACTGATGAGCGACCTTTGGCGATCAGTATCTAAAGCAGCGCCCTCGTTCGCGAACGCAGCGAGGCTGCATTTGGTCGAATTCAGTTCATTGCTGATTGAAAAACAGAAGTCTGCGCTTAGCAACGTGGGAATCACAAATGCAACCTGGCATGAATGCTTTGACGACATCGAAGCCGGGCCCCTTATTGTGATCGCGAATGAATTTTTTGATGCCCTGCCCGTTCACCAGTTCGTTATGAGCGGAAACGAATGGCTCGATCGGCTTGTAGCGGTTGCCGACGAAGAGAAGGGAACAGACTTTAAATTTGTTGCCGCCGATGCGCCGTCCGAGAACGCGCAACTAATTCCGGATGCGTTGCACAATTCGCCAACGGGAAGTATTGCCGAAGTATGCCCTGGAGCGCGATCACTTGCCGGCGACTTCGCAGAACGAATTGCACTGCATGGCGGTGGCGCGCTGATCATCGATTATGGTCCGGCAACAAGTGCTATCGGCGACAGTCTGCAGGCAGCCTTGGACCACGAGTATCATCCTGTGCTCATGACACCGGGGAAAGCTGACCTTACCGCTCATGTGGATTTTGCCAGTTTGATGGAATCGGCGAGAGAAAGATCCGCGGCAACATGGGGCCCAATCACTCAGGGACAATTCCTTCAGAATCTTGGCATACAGACCCGTGCACGTAGCCTGATGGATGGCGCGGCCCCTAAAGAGCAACTGGATATCATGAGCGCGATGCAGCGACTGATCCATCCAGACCATATGGGCGAACTTTTCAAGGTTGTCGGACTGACCGGCGCGGGCCAACCCTCGCCTCCCGGTTTCAGTCAATAAGTGAAGGCAAGAATGTCAAATCCCGAGACAGCGCCGGCGCTTGCCGCTGAGAATTTGGCCACCCTAGCCTCGGTATCACACGGTTTCTTTACCCGCGGGGGCGGCGTCTCTCGAAAAATCTACGAATCCCTGAATTGCGGGTTCGGCTCCGGCGATGATCGGGATAACGTCGCCGAGAACCGCCGCCGGGTGATGTCCACCCTCGGCTTCGGTGTGGACCGCCTCAATACGGTATTCCAGGTCCACGGTACGGAAGTCCTTTCAATAGAGTCGCCCCTGACCAGGCACAACACCGCCGAAGCCGCCCGCAAGGCGCCAAAAGCGGACGCTCTAGTCACTAGAGTGCCCGGCGTTGCCTTGGGCATTCTGACCGCGGATTGCGCACCTGTACTGTTGGCAGATCCCGTCGCCGGCGTAATCGGCGCCGCCCATGCAGGCTGGCGCGGCCTGCTGGACGGCGTATTGGAAGCCGCCATTGCCGCCATGGCCGGCTTGGGCGCTTCGGCCGTCAATATTCACGCTGCGATCGGTCCTTGCATCGGCGCCGCTTCATATGAAGTGGATGACGACCTTGCCAACAGGTTTACAGATCAGTCAATAGATCAAGGACACTACTTTGGTCCTGCCACTCGCCCGGGTCACCAGATGTTCAACCTCGGCGCCTGTGCGAGGCACAGGTTGCAATTGGCCGGGGTAGGCAACATCCAAAGGATTGACTGCGACACCTATGCGGATCAAGGCCGGTTCTTTAGCTACCGCCGCTCCAGTCACCGAAATGAGGCGGACTATGGCCGCATGCTTTCGGCCATCGCATTCAAGGACTAGAGCACTAGACCCGGTCGCCCACCCATTGTCTAATGCAGCCTGAATCGGTCGATGACGACCGGCAATGTCCGATGGGGTTCCATTGCAGCTACCATTCCGAATATCGTCCTTTTGGGCTCTGGCCCTGATATTGACCGGCGGGTGCCAGTCTTTGCCCAGCCTGCCCCGGTTCGCCAGTGCACCTCCAGCAGGGACCCAAGAAGTCGTCGAATCCGAACCCCAGGCAACATTAGGCCCCCCGGCAAGGGTTATGGTCGCCCCCATACAAGGTGTGCCGAACACTTTGAGCCGCCAACTCGCGTCGCTCATCGTCGAAGGCTTGGACCAGCAGGGTGTGCCTGCGACCACGCGCAGCACTCCAGGCGCAGTCTTTATGCTAGAGGGCAATGCCGGGCGAGATTCCATCGTCTGGCAGTTGCGTTCACCAGACGGCTTCGTAGCCGGACGCTTCAGTGAACGCGTCTCGTTGTCGGCGCACGGTGGCAGATATCCTGATGCCGCACTTCCCGAATATTCCGAAATAGCCGTGCTCGTGGCGGATCGGGTTGGCCCCTTGATCTCCGAATATGAGGCAAACCCGCCAGCACTGGGAACGGCTACCGAAACTGTCGATAAGATACCGCTTGATGCGGCGGGCGAGATGGCGAGCCCGAAATACCCGAATTTGGCCGTTCTGTCCGTGGACGGCGCACCGAGCGATGGCGGCACCGAGTTGCCAAGAGCGATGCGCAACGTTCTCAGAAAAGAGGGTGTACCAGTGTTTACTGAGCCGGACGACGATACTTATCTCTTATTGGGCGACGTCCAGGTTGCCGAGAGTCCGGGCGGACTTCAGGCGATCGAGATTACCTGGATGTTGCTCTTGCCTGACGGCCAGACACTGGGGAGCATTCGTCAAACCAACGAGGTTCCCCATGGCAGCCTTTCTATCGGTTGGGGAGAGGTAGCTACTGCCGTCGCCCAAGGCGCGGCAGAGGGCGTTATTTCGTTGTTATCGGCTGTTTCTTCCGCACCAAGCGGTGAATGAAGAGTGAGGCCAGAGTATCGCCCAAAGCAGCAGGATATAGCCGGTTTACAGCCCCTGGCCGCCCTGATAAATTTCGCCCGCGATCGTGCCCTTAGCGGCAATACCGCCCTAATAGAGAGTCTGCCCATGCCGAGGGTCATTTGATGAAGGTCCTGTCAGGCAACAGTAATCAGCCGTTGGCGGAAGCGATAGCCGCCTACCTGAATATCTCCTTGACCGATGCCAGCGTCAGGCGCTTCGCTGACATGGAAGTGTTTGTCGAAATCCATGAGAATGTCCGCGGCGAGGACGTTTTCCTGGTTCAATCAACGTCATATCCGGCCAATGACAACCTCATGGAATCGCTGGTCTGTCTGGACGCCTTGAAGCGGGCGTCCGCGCGCCGTGTAACTGCCGTTGTGCCCTATTTTGGATATGCCCGTCAGGATCGCAAGCCGGGGCCCAGAACGCCTATATCGGCCAAACTGGTTGCTAATCTGTTTTCTGTAGCCGGTGCCAACCGTGTCCTGACCATGGACCTGCACGCCGGGCAAATTCAGGGATTTTTCGATATTCCGACTGACAACCTGTTCGCTGCCCCGGTGTTCGAAAAAGATATCCGCGAGCGCTTCGACGGCGAGGATTTGATGATTGTATCTCCAGACGTCGGCGGCGTTGTGCGTGCTCGCGGTTTGGCTAAGCGCCTGAATAATGCCGATCTGGCCATTGTCGACAAGCGGCGCGAACGCGCCGGCGTGTCCGAGGTCATGAATATCATTGGCGACGTTTCCGGCCGCGCTTGCATTATGGTGGACGACATCGTGGATTCGGCGGGAACCCTGTGCAATGCGGCCCAGGCCCTGATGGATGCCGGTGCCAAGTCCGTCTCAGCCTATGTTACTCATGGCGTGCTTTCGGGCGGTGCCGTAGCGCGGGTAACAGCGTCGGCGCTCCACGATCTGGTGATTACCGACACTATTATGGCCACCGAGGCGGTTCGGCTGGCCAAAAACATCCATTGCCTGTCCGTGGCCCCCCTTCTGGCCGAGGCCATAAGCCGGATTAGCGACGAATCCTCAGTATCCAGCTTGTTTGATTGAAGTTTTCCGCGCAACACTGTAAAAGGCGGCGCTTGAGGGCCCGACACCCCTGGAGGCAGGGCTCTTTGCAACTGAAATCAGTGCGGATTTGACCGAGAATTATAGGAGACTACGTTATGGGTGAAACCCAGATCATTACGGCGCAGGCACGCGAGGGGACGGGAAAGGGGTCCGCCCGAGCAGCGCGCCGCGAGGGCCTTGTCCCCGCCATCATATATGGCGGCAAGAAGGACCCTGCCCCCATTGTTGTGGGTCGCAAACAGGTAGAGCGGGAAATAGATACCGGGGTGTTTTCCAGCACTCTCTATGAGATCGAACTGGAAGGCGCAAAAGAACGGGTTCTGCCCCGCGATGTTCAATTGGACCCGGTGAGCGATGCCCCCATGCATGTGGATTTCCTTCGTTTGTCCGCGGAAGCCACGATCGCCATTATGGTTCCGGTGGATTTCACTGATCAGGAAGATTCCCCAGGGCTTAAACGCGGTGGGGTTCTAAATGTCGTGAGGCGGGAAATTGAGCTGAGTTGCCGGGCCGACGCTATTCCGGACCGCATCGCCGTTTCTCTCGCCGGATTGGAGATTAACGACATCATTCACATCAGCGCAGTTAAGTTGCCGGACGGAGTTACTCCGACCATCACCGATCGCGACTTCACTGTCGCCTCAATCGCCTCACCGACCGTTGTCCGCGACGAAGCCGCGGAAGAGGCCGAAGAAGTCGAAGAAGGCTTGGAAGGCGAAGAAGGTGTCGAGGGCGAAGAGGGTGTCGAGGGCGAAGAGGGCGCCGAGGGCGAGGCCGCAGCGGACGGCGAGAAGAAGCCGGAAGGTAAGGAAGAGTCAAAGGATTAGAGCGTTTTCCCGCGTGACCGAGGTGCTCTTGTCAGGTTGATATCGGTTAACGGGAAAGTGCTCTGACTGGCCACGCCAACGATCACGGGCGAATCAGATGCTACTGTTTGTCGGCCTCGGAAATCCGAGCGAAGGCCATAGCCAAAACCGACACAACTTCGGTTACATGGCTGTGGACGAAATCGCACGGCGATACAGTTTCTCCGCCCCCAAGGCCCGGTTCCAGGGACTGCTCGCCGAGGGACGGATCGATTCCGCCCGGGTCATGATCCTTAAGCCCATTACCTTTATGAACGACTCTGGACAATCCGTGGGCGAGGCCGCCAGGTATTTCAAGATAGATCCTGCGAGCGTCTTTGTTTTCCACGACGAACTAGACCTTGCCGCCGGAAAGGTCCGGGTCAAGATTGGCGGAGGCCACGCAGGGCATAACGGCTTGAGAAGCCTGGACAGCCATCTGGGTAAGGAATACTGGCGCATACGATTGGGGATTGGCCACCCGGGTGACAAGAACGTCGTGCACAATCATGTTCTCCGGGACTTTTCCAAGACGGAAAAGAGCTGGGTCGAGAGTGTGATCGACGCCGTGGCCGACGCCGCACCCTATCTGACCAAGGACGATCCGGAAGGTTTCATGACCCGCGTGGCCCTGCTGACCAAACCGTCCCGGCCCAACTCGCCGAAGCCGCCTCAATCCGATGATATCGGCGAGAAAGAGGTCGAAAAGGATGGGCATTAGGTGCGGTATCGTCGGCCTGCCTAATGTTGGCAAATCAACTCTGTTCAATGCACTTGCCGGGGGCGGGGCGGCGGCGGAGAACTACGCCTTCTGTACCATCGAGCCCAATGTTGGCAGGGTTGCCGTGCCCGATGAGCGGCTGGAGAAGATTACCAGACTTGCCAAGTCGGCGAAAACCACGCCGACATTTCTGGAATTCGTTGATATCGCCGGCTTGGTAAGTGGCGCCAGTAAGGGAGAGGGTCTGGGGAATCAGTTTCTCGGCCACATTCGGGAAGTTGACCTTATTGTCTACGTCCTGCGCTGCTTTACCGACCCGAACGTCAGCCATGTCGACGGCGAGATCGACCCGATTGCCGACGCCGAGACCGTCACTACCGAGCTGATGCTCGCCGACATGGAAAGCCTGGAGCGTCAAGCCCTAAGCGCGGCAAAGAAAGCTGCTCGGGGCGATAATGAGGCAGCCTTGCGCCAGACAATCATTGCGCGCGCCTTGGAGACTCTGGGCGCTGGACAATCGGCCAGCGCGGTCCAGCTCTCGGAACGGGAGAAGCTTATTTTCGATCAATTGGGCCTCCTCACGGCCAAGCCGGTGCTGTTCCTTGCCAATGTAGAAGAAGAAGCGGCGTCCGGCGGCAACGAGTTTTCCACACGCGTAGAGGAAATGGCGCAGGAAAAGGGCGCCCGGGCTCTCCTTTGCGCGACAACCATCGAGGCCGAAGTAGCTCAACTGACTGACAAGGCGGAGCGATTGGCGTTCCTCGCCGACCTCGGGCTGGAGGCCAGCGGCCTCGATCGGGTGATCCGCGTTGCTTATGATCTCTTGGGGCTGATAACCTTCTTTACCGCAGGCCCCAAGGAATCCCGCGCCTGGACCGTGTGCCGGGGCGCCACCGCTCCGTCGGCGGCGGGCGAGATCCACACTGATTTTACACGCGGCTTCATCCGCGCCGAGACCATATCCTATGAGGACTTCGTCGGATTGGGCGGCGAACTGGCCGCTAAGGAGGCTGGTCGTCTGCGCTCAGAGGGCAGGGACTACGTAGTCGAAGATGGCGATGTCCTGCATTTCCTGTTCAACGTATAAAAGTTAACAAGCTGCGGCTTTGTAAAGATTTCGTTCACTTTATCGGTGCTACCTTCTCCAAAATTCGGAGCGAAGACATGCGCCGCCTGCTTTTGTTGATCTTCCTTGCCACTGTTGCCTGGCAGCCCGCATTGGCGGACCTGGAACAAGCCCAGTCAGCTCATCGGCGAGGCGATTTCGAATCCGCCTACCATGAAATCCTGCCGGTCGCCAAGGAAGGCAACGCAAGCGCCCAATTCGCCCTTGGCTTGCTTTACGAAGCCGGAAAGGGTGTCGCCAGGGACTACGGGCAAGCACTCGCCTGGTATCGCCGCGCAGCCGACCAGGGCAACGCCAACGCGCAGAATAATTTGGGATTCTTGTACGACCACGGTTTGGGAGTCGACCGGGACTATGCCGAGGCGGCGGACTGGTACCGTCAAGCCGCAGAGCAAGGCAATCCGGCGGCGCAGTACAATCTGGGCGCCCTCTATGAGCATAAACTCGGGCTGGAACGGGACGACGCTGCTGCGGCCGGTTGGTATCGGCGCGCCGCCGACAACGGCAACCCCGTCGCCCAATTCAATCTGGCAACATTCTACGAAGCCGGTCGTGGCGTGGATAAAGATCCCCATCAAGCGGCATGGTGGTACCAGCGCGCCGCCGACAAGGGCTACCCGGACGCGCAACACAGATTGGGTACGCTTTATCGAGCAGGGCGCGGCGTTATCCAGGATTCTAGCCGGGCCATGCTCTTTACCCGGCTGGCTGCGGAGCAAGGCCATGTCGGGGCTCAGAATGATCTCGGCAGTCTGCACCAGGTTTCAGGGGACTACGCACGGGCGCGGGAGTGGTATCAACTCGCCGCCACCCAAGGCAGCGCTATCGCGCAATTCAACCTTGGCGTTCTCCATAGCCAGGGCGCGGGTGTGGATCGCAATTATGGGCAAGCCTTCCACTGGTTCCAATTAGCAGCCGAACAGGGATTCGCCACTGCCGAATACAATTTGGGTGTCGCCTTCCTGGAAGGCCACGGCGTTGCAAGAGACGAAGCAGAGGCTGAGCGAATTTTCCGAAGCGCCGCCGAAAAGGGCTCCGCCGACGCCCAGTTGGCGCTGGGCCTATTTTACAATAGCCGTGACCGGGAGGAGCCTGACGATATTCAAGCGCTGATGTGGGCGACTGTGGTCGATGCCTTTGCGAACGACAAAGAAACGCTTGAGGCTGCGGCGCTCCTGCGCAAAAAAATTACCAAGACCATGGCACCCGGCCAGATTGAAGAGTCGACCATGTGGGCGGGCCAATGGAAAGAGCAGTTAACCGGCGGCGCGGAGGACTACTGATCCATGTCGCGGCAATCGACTGCCGTCGCTGCCCGAATTAGTCGCCCATTCTTCAAGAATCTGTTTACTCAAGAATCCTTAAATCACGGGGCGTTATAAAGACCTCGTTAAGAATTCATCCTTACAATCACCGCGCATTTTACTTCGTGGGTAGGTAGCGGAATTACAGGTTCCGTTGCCCTTGTGGGGCGAGATTCCCGCTACCCGTTGTGAAGCTGAACTAAAGGCAGCTCGAGTTGTCTGCGGACAACTCGCCGCCGATGAAGCAAGGATAGGGCCATGTCATCATCAGCAGTTTCTCGCGCACGTGGATTTCAACTCAACATCCGGAATCGCCTAATTCTAGGCTTTGCCGCCGTTTGCCTGATTCTGGTCGCGGCGGTGGCCGTTACCATATGGCGCACGGGCGCTGTCGATACTCTACAGACTCGAATCGTCGACCTTCGGGTACCGACGTCTTTTGCCAGCCAACGTATGGTCAACAACATCAACGCATCGCTCGCTGACCTCCGTGGCTGGATGCTGACCGGCAATACCAAGTTCAAGGATCAGCGCGCGGCAGTGTGGCAGGATATCGATCTCAACACCAAGGAAATGGACCGTCTTTCGCAAAGCTGGACTAATCCGGCCAATGTCAAGAAGTGGAAGGACTTTACAGTCGTATTGGGCGAGTTCCGCACTGCCCAGGCTCAAACAGAAGCGGTTGCCCACACAATCGACGAGCAACCTGCAAACAAGATTCTGTTCAAGGACGCAGCACCCAGGGCCACCGTGATGCTCTCGGAAATCACCAAAATGATCGACATCGAGTTGACCCGTCCGGCAACGCCCGCACGTAAGAAACTTCTTGGTATCATGGCCGACGTGCGCGGCACCACGGCGCGCAGCCTGGCCAGTATTCGGGCTTTCCTACTATCCGGCGACCAGAAGTTCCAAGACAGCTTCGACACCATGTGGGCCAAGAACATCCGCCGATTCGGCGATTTGAAAGGTCAAACTTCGCTTCTTACCACGGCCCAGAAGAAGTCCTTCAACGCATTCTCTGAGGCGCGGGCGGAATTTGTTCCACTACCGCCGCAGATGTTCGAAATTCGCCATTCTAACAAGTGGAACATGGCGAATTACACGCTGGTGAGCGAAGCCGCACCAAGAGCTGGCAAGCTGCTTACCACGTTGCTTGGTGATGCCGCCGCCGACGGCTCACGCAATGGCGGCATGGTCGCCAACCAAAAACGCCTTCTTTCCGTCGATGCCGACACATCTGCCGAAAGCATTAGTTCGCTTCTCACATTGTTGTGGATCCTGCTGCCGACGGGTCTTGGCATTGCCATCGCCATCGTCTACTTCACGTCTCGCTCCATCGTCAATCCGGTGAACTCCATGACCGATGCCATGAAGTCACTTGCGGACGGAAACACGTCGATCGAAATACCGGGTGTCGGTAATTCGGACGAAATTGGCGACATGGCTTCCGCCGTACAGGTCTTCAAGGACAACGCAATCGAGCGCGAACGCCTTGAAGCGGAAGCCTCGGAAAATGAAAAACGTATGGCTGAGGAGCGCAAGAAGGCCATGGCGGAGCTGGCCGACAGTTTCGAGTCATCTGTCAAGATCGTTGTTGAACAGGTTTCCAAGGCAGCTGCCGAATTGCAGACTACGGCCCAGTCCATGAGTTCCAACGCCGAGGAAAGCACGCGGCAAACGACGACCGTGGCAGCCGGAACTGAAGAAACCACCGCAAATGTTGAAACGGTCGCCTCTGCGGCTGAGGAACTTTCTAGTTCGATCAACGAGATCAGCCGTCAGGTAACGGAATCGTCCAAGATCGCGGCTAACGCGGTGGACGAGGCCAAGCAGACCAACGAAGAGATGAAGGGTCTGGCCGACGCCGCTCAAAAGATCGGTGAAGTTATCAATTTGATCAACGACATTGCCAGCCAGACCAATTTATTGGCGCTCAACGCCACGATCGAGGCGGCCCGGGCCGGCGAGGCCGGGAAGGGCTTTGCCGTCGTCGCGTCGGAGGTCAAGAATCTGGCCAACCAGACGGCCAAGGCGACCGAGGATATTACCGTCCAAATCGGCGGCATCCAGGACGCCAGCTCTCAGGCCGTTGGCACGATCGAGAGCATTGGCAGCACCATCGACCAGATTAACAACATCTCCAGCAGCATTGCCGGTGCGGTTGAGGAACAGTCCGCAGCCACGGGTGAGATCAGCCGTAACGTCAAGGACGCAGCGGACGGCACCAAGGAAGTATCGAAAAACGTCGGTGGTATTGCCGAAGTATCCCAGGCCACGGCGTCCGCGGCCGAACAGGTTCTTGGTATGGCCGGGGAATTGGCCACGCATTCCGAGAATCTTAGCGGCGAAGTAGAGAACTTCCTCAAGGGCGTAAGGGAAGGATAGCGAGGAGTACGACACGAACGCTAGCAGAAGGCTAGTGACGCGCCGAATAGACCGGCGCACTGAATGAAGAAGAGGACATCTGGACAAGCAAACGGGTGGCATGTCCGATCATTTATTGTTGTGGAGGACACGGTTATGCGATGTCGTAAAAAAGTACTTGCCATAAGTACGGTGGCGCTGAGTTTGCTACTGCATGCGCCCGCGTGGGCAGCAGACACACTTGTGGATGCCGTCAAAGAGGGCAAACCCATCATCAACGTCCGCTATCGGTTCGAATCCGTGGACCAGGACGGCGTTGAGAACAATGCCAGCGCATCAACGCTACGGGCACGGATCGGCTACGAAACCGGTAGCTACAAGGGTTTCAAGGCCGTCGTCGATTTCGAGACCATCCAGAATATCGGCGGCGAGAAATTTAACAACACGGTGAACGGTAAGACTACGTACCCCGTGGTTGCCGACCCCGAGACGTCCGAACTTAACCAAGCCTATATTGCCTACAGCGGTATCGGAAAAACCTCGCTTAAGCTCGGTCGGCAACGCATCAAGCTAGATAACGCCCGCTTTGTTGGTAACGTCGGCTTCCGGCAGAACGAACAAACCTTCGATTCCGTCGTTTTCGCCAACACATCAATCAAGAACTTGACGGCGATTTACGCCTATGTCTGGAACGTGAACCGGATTTTCGGTGAAGACCACCCGGCTGGCGATCTCTCCACCGATACACACATCATCAATCTTGGCTACAAAACACCTTACGGCAAACTTTCCGCCTACGGCCTGTTTATCGATCTCGATGCAGCCGCGGCGCTATCGTCCCGGACCATGGGAGTACGCTTTGCCGGAAGCACCAAAGCGACGAAGGGTGGATTTAGTTTCCTTTACGCACTTGAGTTCGCCAACCAGCAGGACAACGGTAACAACCCGACGGATTACGACGTCAATTACTACCTTGTGGAGGCCGGTGCCAAGTATGCCGGTTTCACGGCAAAAGCCGGTTACGAAGTGCTGGAAGGAGACGGAACGAGTTCCTTCAAGACTCCTCTGGCCACGCTTCATACCTTCCAGGGCGTCACTGACAAATTCCTGGCGACCCCACCGAACGGCATTGAAGACATTTATGTCAAGCTCGCCTACAAGGTTGGCGCCGATGGTTTCTTGAAAGGCTTAAAGATTTCAGGTTCTTACCATGACTTCAAGGCGGAGAACGGCGGCGGTGACTATGGCTCCGAGTGGGGCGTAAAACTGAGCCGCGGCTACAAGACCAGTTACGGCAAAATCAGTTGGTCAGCCGAGGTGGCAAAATACGAATCCGACGGTTTCGGCACTGATACAACCAAATCCTGGATGACCTTGGGTCTGGCATATTGATTGAGCAGACCAAACTGTCCTAGCAACGACGTTCGGCCCCGGTCACACCGGGGCCGAATTTCGTTCAGGGTACAATCCAAGCAGGCCCTCCTTTGACGCCGGACAGATTCCTCTTTCGGTAATCAAGCCGGACACCAGACGCGCGGGTGTCACATCAAAGGCGTAATTGGCAACCGGACTATCGTCCGGCGTGATCCGTACGGCCTTCCTCGAGCCATCTTCAGCGAGGCCCCAAATGTGAGTTACTTCTTCAGGCTGCCGCTCCTCGATGGGAATTTGGGCCACGCCGTCGGAAATATCCCAGTCCAGAGTCGTATGCGGCAGCGCCACATAAAAAGGCACATTGTTGTCATGCGCCGCCAGGGCTTTCAGGTAAGTACCGATCTTGTTGCAGACATCGCCGGTCCAGGTGGTGCGGTCGCTGCCGGTGATGCAGATATCCACCTTGCCGTGCTGCATCAAATGGCCGCCGGTGTTATCGGCAATAACGGTATGGGGCACGCCATGACGCCCCAATTCCCACGCGGTCAACCCCGCACCCTGGTTTCGCGGTCGGGTTTCGTCTACCCAGACGTGAACCGGAAGACCGGCATCGTGGGCATGATAGATCGGGCTGAGCGCCGTGCCATAATCAACCGTAGCCAACCACCCGGCGTTGCAGTGGGTGAGAATGTTGACCGGGCCGTCGCTATTCTTATTTGCCCGGGCCATCTTTATAAGCTCCAAGCCATGCTCGCCAATGCGGCGACAGGTCGCGACATCGTCGTCGGCCATTTCCTGCGCAAGTTCATAGGCGGCCTGTTCGCGCTCTTGCACCGGCAACTCCGCCAACTTTCCGCCGATCGTGTCCAGCGCCCAAGCCAAATTGACCGCGGTCGGGCGCGTAGCCCGCAGACCTTGGCCCGCCTCGGCCAGGGACTCATCCGTATGATCATCGCGCATGGCGAGAGCCAGACCGTAGGCCGCCGTGACACCAATCAAAGGCGCACCGCGAACAAGCATTTGAGAAATGGCATGGGCCGCGTCCCGCCAGTTTTTCAGGCGTGAAATTGCAAATTCGTGCGGCAATCTGGTCTGGTCGATAATCTCCACCGACCGGCCATCCTCGGCCAGCCAGATCGTACGATAGGCGACACCGTCGATTTTCATCCCAGGAGCTCTATTCTCCTTCGAAGCTGCAAAGCGAAAGAACTTCGCAGTCAAGCGCCTCCAGCCGCTCGCGCCCGCCGAGGTCGGACAATTCAACGACAAAGCTGCAGCCGATGACCTTGCCGCCCGAGCGCCGAATCAGGCTAATGGCGGCCTCTGCTGTCCCACCCGTGGCTATCAGGTCGTCCACAAGCAGTATCTTCTCCTCGCTGCTAATCGCGTCTTCGTGGACTTCGACCGTGTCGGTCCCGTACTCAAGATCATACTCCTCGGAGATAGTTTTATGAGGCAACTTACCCTTCTTCCGTACCGGAACAAAACCGACGCCCAACTGATGCGCAACAGCGCCGCCAAGAATAAACCCGCGGGCCTCTATCCCGGCGACCTTGTCAATCTCGTCCACGACATGCAACTGAACCAATTCGTCAACGGTCTTGCGAAAACCAAGAGGGTCCTGCAGCAAAGTCGTAATGTCGCGAAACATAATCCCATCCTTAGGGTAATTGGGGATGGTGCGAATGCGTGATTTGATCGGCATTTTTATTCCTCGCTCAATAGGCGCCCGGCAATAGCGTCCAAGCTTGCCGCCAGCCCGTGATCAAAGGCTTCCCGCGCGGTAACGATGGCAGTGTCCAGGCAAGTCGCGCAGCCCTGTTTGCAAGCTTCCGGCGTGTTCACCATGACCGGCGCCAGAGCCCGAATCAAGGCCCGGGCCCGATCCGAGTTATCCTGCAAAACCCTAAGAATATCAGTAACTTCCACGGCGTCATGGTCGTCGTGCCAGCAGTCGTAGTCGGTAACCATGGCCACCGTGGCGTAATGCATTTCCGCTTCCCGAGCCAACTTCGCCTCCGGCATGTTGGTCATGCCGATAACATCACAACCCCAGGATTGGTACATTCGCGATTCAGCAAGGGTTGAAAATTGCGGCCCTTCCATGACCAAATATGTACCGCCACGAATCACCGGGATTTCAGCACTCGCCGCCGCCTTGACGATCTGCTCCGCCATCCCGCCGCACACGGGTTCAGCCATTGACACATGCGCGACCAGACCGGGGCCGAAGAAACTCTTCTCACGCCCGAATGTCCTGTCGATAAACTGGTCAACAAGAACAAAAGAACCAGGCGGCAGATCCTCGCGAAAAGAACCACACGCACTCATGGACAGCAGATGAGTCACGCCCGCCCTCTTGAGAGCGTCAATATTTGCACGGTAGTTTATGCTGGTTGGGGATTGAACGTGGCCGCGTCCGTGACGGGGCAAAAACACGACGGCGCAATCGTCGAGATCGCCGAACAACAATTCGTCGGACGGCTCACCAAAGGGTGATGCTACCTTCTCCCATCGTTCATTGCGAAGTCCATCGACGTGATATAGGCCACTACCCCCGATAACCCCGAGAACGACCGCAGATTCACTCATAACGCCTCCCCGCCCCCTTGGGGCGGCAACTCAACGGCGGGCGCGGAGAGAGCAAGCTAGTGTACGTCCGCCCAGACCTGGCGCATCACAAAGGCCAGCAACACGGTCATAATCAGCAGGAAGATCATTACCTTTACGCCCATGCGTTTACGCTCTTCCATTTCGGGTTCCGCCGTCCAGGCCAGGAACACGGTAAGGTCTTGCGCCATTTGTTCGGGTGTCGCAGCGGTGCCATCAGCGTATTCAACTGCATCCTCGTACAGCGGCTCGGGCATGGCGATCTGAGATCCGGCGAAAAACGGATTATAACTCATGCCATCGCCCAGTTCGAAACCGTCGGGTTCTTCTTCGTAACCGATTAGCATGGCGTATAGGTAATCCGCGCCACCCGGCCGCGCCTTCACCATGAGCGACAAGTCCGGCGGGTAGGCCCCGCTGTTGGACGCGCGGGCCGCCTTTTCGTTGGCGAAGGGGGCAACAAACGTGTCCGAGGGAAGACCCGGTCGCTCAAACATTTCGCCTTCGTCGTCCGGGCCGTCCACAATCGAATATTCTTCGGCAAGACTCTTTATTTCATCTTCGCTAAAGCCAACCGAGGCAAGCGTGCGAAAAGCTACATACTCAAGAGAATGGCAGGACGCGCAGACTTCTTGGTAGACCTGCATTCCGCGCCGGATTGCACCACGGTCGAAGGTGCCGAACGGCCCTTCGTACTGCCATTCGATACTGGGCGGATGTGCGGCGTCTCCCGAGGCCAAAGCACGATTTGGAACAGCTATGGCAACAAGCACCGCAGCAATAGCCGCGACTAGGACGGCATTAAGGGAATTTCTAGTCATCAACCCTTCCCCTCTTTCAAAACGCCCTCACTGATACTGTTGGGCAACGGAAGCGGTCGCTCGACCTTCCCTACGATGGGCACAATGATCAAGAAATGAGCGAAGTAATAGGCCGTGGACAAACGCCCGATCAGAATGAAATGACCCTCTGGGGCATTGGCGCCGACCCAACCCAAGATGATGCAGTCCAACACAAAAATCCAGAAGCACATCTTGTACATGGGA
>CAYOOG010000041.1:0-11180 GCA_964405515.1 uncultured Alphaproteobacteria bacterium
TCAGCGTCTGGGTCGCCATCACGTGCTCGACCTCGGAGGTGCCGATGCCGAAGGCGAGCGCGCCGAAGGCGCCGTGCGTGGCGGTATGGCTGTCGCCGCAGACGATGGTCATGCCGGGCTGAGTAAATCCCTGTTCGGGGCCGACGATGTGTACGATGCCCTGACGCACATCATCCATATTGTAATAGGGCACGCCGAACTCAGCGCAATTCCTGGTCAGCGTTTCAAGCTGCAGCCGCGCCGCCGGGTCGGCGATTTCCGTGGTCAGACGATCGGCAGTGGTCGGTACGTTGTGGTCGGCGACGGCCAGAGTAGCCTCCGTGCGGCGTACTCCGCGGCCCGACAGGCGCAACCCTTCAAAAGCCTGGGCGCTGGTGACCTCGTGCACCATGTGCCGGTCGACATAGATCAGGCTAACGCCGCCATCCAATTCCTCGATAACGTGGGCGTCCCAAATTTTCTGATAAAGGGTTCTTGGACTCCCCATCGGGTTGTTCCTTGAATTCCACACGCCAAGTCACGTCGATGGCCAACAAGAGACATGGCAATATTTGGTTAGGCGGCGCTGGCGCCGGAGACCGGACTATTCTTCGGTCTTTTTCTTGGCGGCCTTCTTAGCCTTCTTTTCGGCCTTGGGCTTCGCCTTGGCCTTTTTCTCAGCCTTTGGCTCGGCCTCGGCCGGAGGGGCAGCCTCTACCTTGGGCGCGGCGGCGCGACGCGGCTCCTGCCTTTCGGCGATACGCGCCTTCTTACCGGTGCGGCCTCTTAGGTAATAGAGTTTGGCCCGGCGTACGCTGCCCCGGCGCACCACTTCAATGCTCTCGATGCGCGGAGAATAAAGCGGAAAGACGCGCTCGACGCCTTCACCGTGGGAAATCTTGCGTACCGTAAAGCTGGAATTAACGCCCCGGTTGGCGCGGCCCAGGCAAACGCCTTCGAAGGCCTGAACGCGCTCGCGCGCACCTTCCACCACTTTGACGTTGACGCGCACGGTATCACCCGGGCCAAATTCGGGAATTTCCTTGCCCTCTGTGTGCTTGGCAATCTGTTCGTTGCCGATCTCGTCAATGATGTTCATGGCGTCACCTTAGTCTTTCTCTTTGTTCTTCGCCTTGCCGCTCTTTGCGACGTAGCGGGCCCATAGGTCGGGCCGCCGCTCTTTGGTCAATCTCTCCGCCTCGGCCAAGCGCCAGGCTTTGATATTCTCGTGGTGCCCGGACAATAAGGTCTCCGGCACCGTTCGGCCTTCCCATTCCTGTGGCCGCGTGTAATGCGGGTACTCCAGGAGGCCCTCTTGGAAGCTCTCCTCGTCAAGGCCAGCCGGGTCTCCTACCACGCCGGGCAGCAGTCGCACAACAGCGTCGATCATCACTAGGGCCGCGGGCTCGCCGCCGGACAGCACATAGTCGCCAATGCTCACTTCTTCGATGCCCCGGGCCTCCAGAATCCGCTCGTCCAGGCCCTCGAATCGGCCGCAAACTATCGTCACCCCCGGGCCCGCCGCCAGCTCCCGCGCCAGAGCCTGATCCAGCGCCCGCCCCCGGGGCGACAGATAGATCACCCGATCCCCTGGAGTCTGGCCGGAAGCGCCGCTCACGGCGGGTTTTGGCCCCGAGTCCAGGGCTTTCGCGAGCACGTCCGGGCGCATGACCATACCCGGGCCGCCGCCGAAAGGCGCGTCATCCACGGTGCCGTGCTTATCGGCGGCAAAATCCCGGATATCGACGACCTCCAGGCCCCAAAGGCCGTCGTCCAGCGCCCGGCCGGCGAGGGAGAGCCCCAGGGGCCCCGGAAACATCGCCGGATAGAGCGTCAGGACCCGTGCTGTCCAGGAAGCCGGGGTCATGGTGACGCCTCTTTCTTGTCGTCCTCATCGACAGGCAGGAGGACAGTGATTCGCCGCCCCTCGAGGTCGATCTCGCTTACCACTTCGCGGCTGAAGGGCGCCATGAAAGAGGCCGCCCCGCCCGGCGGTTCAATTTCCAGCAGATCACCGGCGCCAAAATTATGCACCGCCGCGACCCTGCCGAGGTCGGCGCCTTCTCCGTCCACGGCGGCAAGCCCCACCAGATCCGCGTGATAAAATTCATCGTCCTCTGTCGCCGGCAAGGTGGCGCGCGGCACGGACAGCTTTGTGCCCTTGAGGGCCTCGGCCTGATCGCGATCGTCGACGCCCTTGATTCTGGCGACCACGCCGCCCTTTACAGGCCGCGCGCCACTGAGCTCGAAGATCCGTTCGCCGGTGTCGTCGCTGAGCGGCCCATAGGCCGCGACGTCGATGGGCTGATCCGTGAAACTCTTGATACGCACGGCGCCCCGCACCCCATGGGCACCGCTGACGGCGCCAAGGCAGATACGTTCTTCGCTGTTCATAAATTGATTCCCCAAAAAAAGGGGGCGGCGTCAGCCCTTGTCGTCTTCGGCAGGGGCCTCTTCAGCCTTGGCCTCCTCGGCAGGGGCTTCCTCGGCTGGCGCTTCTTCGGCCTTGGCCTCCTCGGCTGGCGCTTCTTCGGCCTTGGCCTCCTCGGCTGGCGCTTCTTCGGCCTTGGCCTCCTCGGCAGCGGTTTCCTCGGCTGGCGCTTCCTCAGCCTTGGCTTCCTCGGCTGGCGCTTCTTCGGCCTTGGCCTCCTCGGCTGGCGCTTCTTCGGCCTTGGCCTCCTCGGCAGCGGTTTCCTCGGCTGGCGCTTCCTCAGCCTTGGCTTCCTCGGCTGGCGCTTCTTCGGCCTTGGCCTCCTCGGCTGGCGCTTCTTCGGCCTTGGCCTCCTCGGCTAGCGCTTCCTCGGCTGGGGCCGCCGCAGCTTCGGCGGCAGCGGTCTCTGCCGCAGCCTTGGCTTCCTCGGCCTCGGCCAGACGAGCCTGGGTCTTGGCCCTTGGCTTCGCCTTCTGGGGATTGTTACGCCGCGCCGGCATGGGAATGACGTCGGCAGCGCCCAGGAATCTCGCGACCCGGTCCGAAGGCTTGGCGCCCTGGCCGAGCCAGTACTTCACGCGCTCGGTATCGAATTTCACCCGCTCGGCACTGTCCTTGGGCAACAGGGGATCAAAGGTGCCGAGTTTTTCAATGAACCGGCTGTCACGTGCGCGGCGGGAATCCGCGACCACGATACGGTAGGAGGGCCGCTTTTTTGCGCCACCCCGGGCGAGACGAATCTTCAATGCCATGCTTTATATGTGTCCTTTTTTCACCGCGGCCCGAAAGCTAATGCGGAGTGGGGTTGCCCATACCGGGCAATCCGTGGCGCATCAAGCCTTTTTTGCCCATTTTGTTCATCTTTTTCAACATTTGCGCCATTTGCTTGTGTTGCTTGAGCAGCCGGTTGACGTCCTGGACCGTGGTTCCCGACCCGGAAGCCACCCGGCGTTTGCGCGAAGCCGCCAGAATCTTGGGAAATTTGCGCTCTTTTTCGGTCATTGAGCTGATGATGGCCTCTTGGCGCTTCAGAAGCGTTTCATCCAGGTTGGCCTCCTCGATCTGGCCCTTAAACTTGCCCATGCCGGGCAACATGCCGAGAACCCCCTGCATGCCGCCCATCTTCTTTAACTGCCGCAGTTGGGCCGCCAGATCGTTCATATCGAATTTGCCCTTGGCCATCTTGGCGGCGAGGGCCTCGGCCTCTTCCTCCTCGATGGTCTCGGCGGCTTTTTCCACCAGGGAGACAACGTCGCCCATGCCGAGTATGCGGGAGGCTATGCGGCCCGGGTCGAATCCTTCCAGATCCTCGGGCTTCTCGCCGACGCCCATGAACTTGATCGGGCAACCGGTGACCGCGCGCATGGACAGCGCCGCGCCGCCGCGCCCATCGCCGTCAACACGGGTAAGGATGATACCGGTGAGCCCGACCCTTTCGTGGAACTGGCCGGCCACGTTGACGGCGTCCTGGCCCGTCAAGGCGTCGGCCACCAGCAGCGTTTCCGTCGGGTTGACGGCGGCGCGCACAGCGTCCAATTCCGCCATCAGCGCCTCATCCAGATGCTGACGCCCGGCGGTATCCAGCAACACCACGTCGAAACCACCAAGCCGCCCGGCCTGGATGGCCCGGTTGGCAATGGCCACGGGCATTTCACCCGGAACCACGGGCAGGGTTTTGAGGCCGGTCTGATCACCCAGCACCTTCAACTGTTCCTGGGCAGCGGGGCGGTTTACGTCCAGAGAGGCCATAAGGACCTTCTTCTTGTCCTTGTTGGTCAGCCTAAGGGCCACCTTGGCCGAGGTCGTGGTCTTGCCCGAGCCCTGCAGGCCGACCATCATCAGCGGCACCGGCGGCACAGCGGCCAGATTCAAACCCTCGGCCTCCGCGCCCAGTGTCTCCACCAGATGGTCGTTGACGATCTTGACCACCATCTGCGCCGGAGCCACGCTTTTCAGCGCTTCCTGCCCGACGGCGCGCTCCTGGACCGCGGCGATGAAGTCCTTGACCACGGGGAGCGCCACGTCAGCCTCCAGCAGCGCCACGCGAACCTCGCGCAGCACCTCGGCCACGTCGCCTTCCGACAACGCGCCGCGCTTTTTCAAGCGCTCAAAAATATCGCCGAGACGGCCGCTTAGGCTGTCAAACATGGTGCCTCTTTTTCCGTTGTAGCCTTCCGTCTCGGGGCCTGACGAGGGGCCCCGGACCGGGCGCGGAAGGTAGGCCCGATGGGCGCTTAAGTCAATATTTCCAGGGGATTCAGTGACTTCATCGCCTTGCGAGAGGCCCCCGAATAATGCTCTAACTTCCGCACGCCAATCGGGAGCCGACCATGAACAATCCAGCCAGCGCAAACGGGAACACGGAAAAGGGCACCGCTGCGTCGCGCGTGGGGCTGGTTCTGGGCCCGGCGCTGATGTTTCTGTTCCTGGCCCTGCCGGCGCCCGGCGGCCTCGGCCCGGCCGGTTGGAGCACAGCCGCCGTGGCGGTATTAATGGCAACCTGGTGGGCCACGGAGGCCCTGCCGATTTCGGCAACGGCGCTGCTGCCGCTTTTGATGTTTCCCCTGCTTGGTATCACCGACGTCCGTACGGCGGCGGCGCCCTTCGCCCACCCGCTGATATTCCTGTTTGTCGGCGGCTTTACGCTGGCCCTGGCCCTTGAGCGCTGGCACCTGCACCGCCGCATCGCCCTCAAGATCCTGATCGCCGCCGGCGAGCGGCCCCAGGCCATGGTCGGGGGCTTCATGGCCGCCACGGCGGTTTTGAGTATGTGGGTCAGCAATACCGCCACCACCATGATGATGCTGCCTGTCGCCCTGTCGGTGATCGGTGTGATCATCGCCGACATCAAGGATACGCCGGGCGGCCGCAACTTCGCCGTCTGCGTGCTGCTGGGGGTGGCCTATTCGGCCAGCGTCGGCGGTCTAGGCACGCTTATCGGCACGCCGACCAACGCCCTGCTGGCGGCCTTCCTGCGCGAGACCTACGGCGCCGAGATCGGCTTCGCCGCCTGGATGCTCATCGGGCTGCCCGTGGTCTTGCTGATGCTGCCCGTCATTTGGCTGGTCCTGACCCGTCTGGTCTATCCCTTTGACCTGGGTGACCGGAGCCGAGGCTTGGAGGCCGTGCACCGCGAACTTGAGGAAATGGGACCCATGGGCCGGGCGGAACGGCGCGTAGCCGTCATTTGCGCCCTTGTCGCCCTGCTTTGGATGACCCGGCCCCTGCTGACCAAGCTGGCCTGGCTTGGGGGTCTCAACGACACCGGCATTGCCATCTTCGGCGCCTTGCTGCTGTTCCTCACGCCTTCGGGCAGCCCCCGAGACCGGGCCGGCGACCCGGCGCGGTTCCTGATGAATTGGCGCTGGGCCGAGCGCATGCCCTTGGGCATATTGTTGTTATTGGGCGGCGGCTTGAGCCTGGCCGCCGGTTTTGCCGACAGCGGACTGTCCGTCTGGATCGGCGGCCTGATCGGCGCCCTGCCCTTTGAACACCCGCTGCTGCCCATTCTGGCCGTGGTCACGCTGATGATCCTGCTCACGGAATTGACCAGTAACATGGCGACCACGGCAACGCTGCTGCCCGTGGTGGCCTCCGTCGCCGCGGCGGCGGGGGTGGCGCCCCTTGATCTCTTGCTGCCCATGACCTTGGCCGCCAGCTGCGCCTTCATGCTGCCGGTGGCGACGCCACCCAACGCCATTGTCTTTTCCTCGGGGCTGATCACAATCCCGCAAATGGTCAGGGCCGGGGTCATCCTGAACCTGATCGGCATCGTCCTGATCAGCGGATTCGCCTATGTGGTACTGCCCCGGTTGGTGAATATAGTGGGCTTCTAGGTTGCCCGAGAGCCTCCCGCTCTGGACGTAACCCGCCCGCAAGCCATATAAGGCCTGTTATGAGCCCTGATTCCGCCAGCCGCCTGCCCTTCCTTAAGATGAACGGGTTAGGCAACGATTTCCTCGTCCTGGATGGACGGACGGCGCCCGTGCGCCTGACGGCGGCGCAGATTCGCCGCCTCGCCGACCGCCGGGCGGGCGTGGGCTTTGACCAGATGATCACCCTGGAGCCCTCGACCGAGGCCCAGGCCTTCATGCGCATCCACAATGCCGACGGCGGCGAGGCCGAAGCCTGCGGTAACGCCGCGCGCTGTATTGCGGCTCATCTGATGGAGGAAGCCGGCAGCGCCGAGGTCAGCCTGGCCACCGCCTCCGGGATTATCCACGCCAGCGGCCCGAGCGACGGCAAGAACGGCAGCCTGATCAGCGTCGACATGGGCGCGCCCGGGCTGGATTGGCGGGACATCCCCCTTGCCGCCGAGCACGACACATTGCATCTGCCCATTGAAGAAGGCCCGCTTGCCGATCCCACAGCGGTGAACATGGGCAACCCGCACATGGTTTTCTTTGTCGAGGACGCCGAGGCCGTGGATCTGGCCGCACTTGGCCCCGGCTTGGCACTTCACGCGCTTTTCCCGGAAGGCGTCAACGTCAGCGTCGCCACCTGCCGGGCGGACGGCAGCATCCGCCTGAGGGTCTGCGAGCGCGGCGCCGGGATTACCCGGGCCTGCGGCACGGGCGCCTGCGCCACGCGGGTAGCGGCGGCGCGGCGGAATTTAAGCGGTCGCAGCGGGCCGGTCGAGTTGGACGGCGGGGTGCTTGAGATCGCCTGGCGGGACGACGGTCATGTACTTATGACAGGCCCGGCGGCGACAACCTTCAGCGGTACCATCGACCCGGCGCTCCTTGCGGAGGACGGGTCGTGAACAAGCATCTGCCGTCACCGGAAGTCGTGACCTTCGGTTGCCGTCTCAATACCTTTGAGTCCGAAATCATCCACGACCATGCCGAGAAGGCCGGGCTACAGGACACGGTCATTTTCAATACCTGCGCCGTCACCGCCGAGGCCCGGCGGCAGGCCCGGCAGGCCATCCGGCACCTGGCGCGGGAGCGGCCCGGGGCGAATATCATTGTGACCGGCTGCGCCGCGCAACTGGACGCCGACGGTTTTGCCGCCATGCCGGAAGTCTCGCGCGTGCTCGGCAATTCAGAAAAACTGGAAGCCGCGAGTTTCCTGGCCGGCGCCAACGCGGCCGTTAGCGTGAGCGATATCATGACGGTGCGGGAGACGGCGCCGCATCTGATTCAAGGCCTCAAGGGCCGCACCCGGGCCTTCGTGCAAGTGCAGAACGGCTGCGACCACCGCTGCACGTTTTGCATTATTCCCTTCGCCCGCGGGCCGAACCGCAGCGTCGACGAAAGCGCCGTGGTCGAGCAGGTCAAGACGCTTGTGAATAACGGCACCCGCGAGGTTGTTCTGACCGGTGTTGATATGACCTCCTACGGCGGCGACCTGCCCCACGGCGGAGATCTTGCCGGACTGGTGGGAAGCATCTTGCGTCATGTGCCTGCGCTGGAACGCCTGCGCATCTCGTCTCTTGACCCGGCTGAAGTCAACGAGGATTTGCTCGCTCTCATTGGTGGCGAGGAACGCCTGATGCCCCATGTGCACTTAAGTTTGCAGGCGGGCGACGACATGATCCTCAGGCGCATGAAGCGCCGCCACAGCCGCAACCAAGCCGTGGAGTTGTGCGGGGAGTTGCGTGCCCGGCGGCCTGATATCGCCTTGGGCACCGACCTGATCGCCGGTTTCCCGACCGAAACCGAAGCCATGTTCCAAAATACGGCGGCGCTTGTGGAAGACTGCGGACTTTCCTTTCTGCACGTCTTTCCTTTCTCGCCCCATCCGGACACACCGGCGGCGCACATGCCGGAAGTTGATGGCCCGGTCATTCGCGACCGGGCAGCGCGTTTACGCCAACTGGGCGACGCGGCGCGCGCACGATTTTTCGACACACAAGTGGGGCGCTGCACCAGCGTGCTGATGGAAAAGCCGACCGAGGGCCATAGCGCCGAGTTCGCCACCGTTCGCCTTGACCGGCCACGGGAGGCCGGCGACATCATCACCGCGCGCGTCACCGGTCACGACGGCAAATTGCTGTTGGCCACCCCAAGTCAGCAGGCCGTCTGATGGCATCACAGGAAGAGAAAGCCGGCTGGTTCAGTCGCCTGAAGGCCGGTCTCTCACGAAGCAGTGGCGCACTGGGCAAGGGTCTGACCGATGTGCTGGTCAAGCGCAAGCTGGACGACGAAACCTTGGAAGAGCTCGGCGATCTCTTGGTCTCGGCGGACCTGGGCGTGAAGACCGCCGCCGAGATGGTCGAGCTGCTGCGCCTCGAGCGCCACGACAAGGAAATCACCATGGACGAGGTGCGCGGTGTTCTGGCAGCCAAAGTATCGGAAATCTTGGCGCCGCTCGCCCAGCCATTCGCTCCCAGCCCGGACCACAATCCAACGGTGGTGCTGGTGGTGGGCGTGAACGGCACCGGCAAGACCACGACCATCGGCAAGCTCGCCCGTTATTTTCGCGGCCAGGGCCTGTCCGTCATGCTGGCCGCCGCCGATACCTTTCGCGCCGCGGCCATCGAGCAGTTGCAGATCTGGGGCGAGCGCGCCGGTGTACCGGTGCACGCCACGGCGGAGGGCGCGGACCCGGCAAGCGTGGCCTTTGACGCTCTTGAGCGCGCCCGCGCCGAGGGCGTCGACCTCTTGCTGATCGATACCGCGGGCCGGCTACAGAACAAATCGCATCTGATGGACGAGTTGGAAAAAATCCGCCGCGTGCTTGCGAAGCAGGACGAGGCAGCGCCCCACGCCACTCTGCTGGTGCTTGACGCCACCACCGGTCAGAACGCGCTCAATCAAGTGGCCGTATTCCGCGAGGTGGCGGCGGTCAGCGGCCTGATCATGACCAAACTGGACGGCACCGCCAAAGGCGGTATTCTGGTAGCCTGCGCCCGAGAGCACGGCCTGCCCGTGCACGCCATCGGCATCGGCGAGGGTGTCGATGACTTGCGGCCCTTGGACGCAGAGGCTTTCGCCCGCGCTTTGGTTGGCCTGGAGGATAACGCCCATGACTGACCAAACCAGGCACCCCTGGTTAAAACTGCTGATCGAGGTGGGGCCCCTGGTGGTCTTCTTCGCCGTCAACGCCCGCGCCGGAATCTTTGCCGGTACCGGCGCCTTCATGGTGGCGATTGCCTTATCCCTCGGCGCTTCCTATTGGTTGCACAAGAAGCTGCCGGTCATGCCCCTGGTGACTGCCGTCATTGTTTTTGTTTTCGGAAGCCTCACACTCATTCTTCAAGACGCCACGTTTATCAAGCTGAAGCCGACAATCGTCTATAGCCTGTTCGCTACCGTGCTGCTGGGCGGACTGGCCTGGAACAAGACTTTCATCGAGCCACTCCTGGGACCGGTGATGGAATTGACCGATACCGGCTGGCGGCGGCTGTCACTCTATTGGGGCGTGTTTTTCGTCGCCATGGCCATCGTCAATGAATTTGTCTGGCGGAATTTTTCGACCGACTTTTGGGTCAACTTCAAGCTCTTCGGATTCCTGCCTCTCAGCTTCGTCTTCGCCCTCGCCACGGTGCCGATCATGAACCGGTACGCCGTGGCCGAAGAAAAGGAGTAGCCGTCTACAATCCGGCCTTGCGCGCGCCCGGGTCCCAGTCCGGTGGATTTGTAAAAGGCGCGAAGATTTCCATTCCACGCACTTCGTGATGTTGCTCGAGCGACAGATCAACGCTGGGAAACGCCAGGTCGTCCCAGGGAATGTCCTGCCAGTCGAACAATTGCACTTCCTGGCTTTCCGGGCCCGGCGAAACATCCGCCGACTTGAGCACGGCGCGGTAGACGATCTGCACCTGGCTAATGCGCGGAATGTTGTAGATGGCGAGCAGCGCGTTGATCTCGATGTCGGCGCGGGCTTCTTCCTCTGCTTCCCGCCGGGTTCCGGATTCCGTGGACTCGCCTTCCTCCAGGAAGCCCGCCGGGATGGTCCAGTACCCTTGGCGCGGTTCAATGGCGCGACGGCAAAGCAGTATCTGGTCTTCCCAGGTGCAGACGGCGCCTACAATGATCCGGGGATTGACGTAATCGATAAAGCCGCAGGTATCGCAAATCTGGCACGCCAGATTGTCGCCCTCGGGAACCTTGGTGGAAAACGAGGGGTCTAACTCAGCGGGTACGGAGTAAATGGGACCGGCCATGTCCCAACTCTGCCACGGGCACGGCCCAGGCGTCCAGCGGTGGAAGGCGTCAGACCGTTATGTCGAACAGGGACCCGGGCGGCGGCGGGCGGTTGGCGGGCGGATTGGGCGCCTCGCGCCGGAGCGGTGGGCCGGGTCTTTCCATCGGCTCGGCCGACCGGGCGCTGTCCCCGGCGCTGTCCCCGGCGCGGGCCGGGGCGGACAGGTCCTGCAGATTGGCGGCGAAGGACGCCTCGCGTACCTCGGCCTGGGGCGGTGGCGGGCTGGGGGTAGTCTGCTGGATATAGCTGGCCATGGCGGCGGCCAGGGATGACGGTGAGGTAACGGGCATGTGGAACCTTGCTTTAAATTAAATCCACGCTATCCCGGGCATGGTTAGCGAAGGGTTAATCCCTAATGCCCCGGTCCTCGGCATCAGGCCCGGAAGCGGCTTGGGGCTGCAAAATCTCCGGCACTTCGGTTCCCAGCTCAGCGGCGATGCGCTCAAGGCCAGCCCGCACGCTTTCGGCCCAGGGCGCGCCGGGCGGCGCGCTTTGCAGCAAGGCCAGCCAGCGCGCAAAGGCGATGTCCGGGTGGCCGGCTTGGGCCTCGGCCAGCCCCAGGTAATAGCGCGCCGCCACCGATTGCGAATCCTGGCCGAGAGCGGCCTCGAAGCGTGCC
>CAYOOG010000041.1:11190-18437 GCA_964405515.1 uncultured Alphaproteobacteria bacterium
GTGACCACGCCCTCTGCCGCCAGAACCAGAACCTCGCCCTGACCGGTGAGCAACTCCAGATCGTCGGGCGCCAGAGCCAGGGCCCGGCCATAGGCCGCCGCCGCATCGTCGAACTGGTTCATTTGCGCGTAGGACCGCGCCAGCAGGCGCCAGCCTTCCAGGTCTTCGGGGCGGGATTCCATGCGCTTGGCCAGGCTCTCGATGGCGCCGCTCATATCGGCATCGCCCGGCGTCTCATGCCGGGCCTGGGCCGAATCGGCGCGGCCCTCAAGCGGGGCGTCCGGCAAGCCGGGCGAGCCCAGGGCCATGTAAAGACCCACCGCACCCCAGGGCAGCAACACCGAAACGGCAATAACCGTGATCCAGCGTCCGCGCTCGGACACGGTTATGTCTTCCTCCGCCGCGCCTCCCGTCTTTAGCATGCGGCGCTCAAGTTCCAGCCGCGCCGCCGCGCCTTCTTCGGCACCGATGGCGCCGCCGGCGATTTCCGCCTCCAGTTCCCGCAACTGGTCGGTATAGACCGCGAGGTCAAACCCGGCGCGCGCCGCAAGACCACCGGGACGCCACAAAGGCAGCACCAGCACCACCATGACGGCAAGGGTCAAGCCGGCGATCAGCACCCACAACATCAGCCGCCCTCGCGCCGAAGCTTTTCGAGTTGTTGGCGCTCTTCCTCGCTCAGGGGCGCGGGCGCCTCGACCGTTGCCGCCGAGTGGCGGTAATAGCGCCGGACGGCAAACCCGGCGATCAGCAGCAGGATCAGCGGCCCAAGCCACAACACCATGGTGGCGAGTTTCACCGGCGGCGACAGCAGCACCCAATCACCATAGCGCGCCACCAAATATTCCCGCGCCTCCTTGTCGCTGTCTCCGGCGGCCAGGCGTTCGCGAACAATAACGCGCAGATCGCGCGCCAGATCGGCGTTGGAATCGGCAATGGACTGATTCTGACAGACCAGACACCTGAGATCTTTGAATACATCCTGGGCGCGAGCTTCCAGGGCCGGGTCCGGCAGCGGCGGGTCAACCGCCACAGCGCCCGCCGGAGCAGCGCTGAACCATGCCAAGATAAGGCAGACGGCGGCGATCCGGTTTCTCATGGGCTTTTCGCTGCCTCGCGGCGCAGTTTTTCAACCAGGGGCATGATGGTGTTGTCCATGTCCCAGCGGGTCAGGGGCGACAAATGCTTGTGGTGAATTCGGCCCTCGCCGTCGACCACGAAGGTCTCGGGCATGCCGTAGACGCCCCAGTCAATGCCGACACGGCCATTGCGGTCGAAACCGATCTTGCGGTAGGGGTTGCCAAGGCGGCCCAGCCAGGTCGTGGCATTATCCTTGGGGTCCTTGTGATTGACGCCCAACAGGGGAATCTCGCCCGAGGCCGCGATGTCCATCAATAGGGGATGCTCGACCCGGCAGGGGGCGCACCAGGAAGCAAAGAAATTCACCAGCACCACCTCGCCGGTCTTCAAGTCCGTTGTCTTGAGGCCAGGGACATCATCCAACAGGGGCGGCAGGTCGAATTCCGGCACCAGCTTGCCGATCAGGGCCGAGGGTATGGCCTTTGGATTCAATGTCAGGCCGGCGTAAAGCGCCACGGCGATAACCGCGAAGACGACCACGGGCGCCAGTAGACTGAATCGCGTTTTTGGAGGCTCGGTCATGCCTTGCGTCATCCTGTTGCCGCCTCTGTCGCCTTGCCGCGCCGCCGCGCCGGGGCACCGACCCGATGCCGTCGGTCGCCAAGCGAGATCAGCCCACCCAGCATCATGACCAGGGCGCCGGCCCAAATCCACGAGACCAACGGCTTATAGTATAGCCGCGCCGACCAGCCGCCCTTGCCGTCCGGGTCGCCAACCACGGCGTAGAGATCACCGCGCACCATGGGGTAAATCGCCGCCTCGGTGGTCGGCATGGAGGACGTTGGATAGCTGCGGGATTCAGGCGCCAGTTCGGTCAGGAATTCGCCGTTCCTGGAGACGCGAAAATGACCGCGCGTGGCCGTGTAGTTGGGGCCTTCGATCTCCTCCGTGCCGAGGAATGTGAAGGTGTAGGGGCCGACTTGGGTCTGGCCCCCGAAACCCATGACCGTCAGCTTTTCAACTTCCCAGGCCGTGGAGGCGGTAATGCCGAGCACCAACATGGCCATGCCGAAGTGGGCCACGGCCGTGCCCCAGGCCGCTCCGGGCAGACGGCGCAGATGGCCGAGGCTTGCGCCGGGCTCGGAGAACAAGCGGATGCGTTCGGCCAGATAGACCAGCGAGCCGAGCGCCAGCCAAGCCCCCAGTCCCATGCCGAAAATCGCCAGCACACTCCCGCCGCCATAGAAGCCCCAGGCGCCGAGGGCCACAACCAGGCTGCCGCCAAGGGCCACCCGCAGCCGCTGGAGAACGCCCGCCAAGTCGCCACGCTTCCAACGCATCATCGGCCCCGCCGCCATGGCCACCACCAACGGCACCATCAGCGGCCCGAAGGTGGCGTTAAAGTAAGGCGGGCCAACCGAGACCTTGTCGCCGGTGAGCGCGTCCAAGAACAGGGGATAGAGCGTGCCGAGCAATACCGTGCCCGCCGCCGTGGCCAACAGCAGATTATTCAAGAGCAACATGCCTTCGCGGCTGACCGGCGCAAAAAGACCGCCCGCCCTCAAGGCCGGCGCCCGCGCCGCGAACAGCATCAGCGAGCCGCCCACGGCGACGATCAGGAAAGCCAAAATAAATACACCCCGCGCCGGATCGGTGGCGAAGGCGTGGACCGAAGTGAGCACGCCGGAGCGCACCAAGAAAGTGCCGAGCAAACTCAGCGAGAAGGTGACTATGGCCAGCAGGATGGTCCAGGTCTTCAGGGCGTCACGTTTTTCCACCACCACCGCCGAATGCAAAAGCGCCGTGCCCGCAAGCCAGGGCATGAAAGAGGCGTTCTCCACCGGGTCCCAGAACCACCAGCCGCCCCAGCCCAATTCGTAGTAGGCCCACCAGGAACCGAGCGCGATGCCTCCGGTCAAGGCGCACCAGGCGCCGAGCGTCCAGGGCCGCACCCAGCGCCCCCAGACCGGATCCACCCGGCCTTCGATGAGCGCGGCCACGGCAAAGGAAAAGGCTGTCGAGAAACCGACGTAGCCCAGGTAGAGCATGGGTGGATGAAACGCCAGCCCCGGGTCCTGCAACAGCGGGTTGAGGCCGCGCCCGTCAAAGGGCGCCGGGTCGAGGCGCTCAAAGGGGTTCGAGGTCAACAACACAAAAAGCAAAAAGCCGATGCCGATCATCGCCTGCACCGACAACACGCGCGCCAAAAGCGGCTCCGGCAGGTTGCGCCCAAAAGCGGCAACGGCGGCGCCGAACAGGGTGAGGATGGCAATCCACAACAGCAAGGAGCCTTCATGATTACCCCATACCCCGGCAATCTTGTAGAGCACGGGCTTGGCCGAATGGGAATTAAGCGCGACGTTGAGGACGGAAAAGTCCGAGACGATATAAGCCTGCATCAGCGCGCCGAAAGCAATGGCCACCAAAAGGAATTGCACCAGTGCCGCAGGCCGCGCCACGGCCATGAGCCCGGCGTCGCCGCGCTCGGCGCCCAAGAGCGGCGCCACGGCCTGAACGATGGCGACGCCAAGCGCCAGCACCAACGCGAAGTGCCCAAGTTCCGCAATCATCGCCGGACAATCATGGAGAGTCGCCCGTTGCCAACTCTTCAGACGATGCGTCAGACGATGCGTCCGACGATGTGTCCGACGATGTGTCGGCGGAAGCGCCCTGCCATTGGCCGGATTTCCTCAGCGCCTCATCCACTTCCGGCGGCATATAATTTTCATCGTGCTTGGCCAATACCTCGCTGGCCACAAAGACGCCCGCGCCGTTGAGCTTGCCTTCGGCCACCACGCCCTGGCCCTCGCGGAACAGGTCCGGCAGCATGCCTCGGTAACTGACCGGGATGGTTTCGCTCAAATCAGTCACGGTAAAGTTAGTCGTCAGACCATCATCGGCGCGGCTAACGCTGCCTTCCTCCACCAAACCGCCGAGGCGAAAGCGGCGCCCGGCTTCAACATCTTTTTTCGCCAACTCACTCGGCGTGTAAAAAAATACAAGACTGTCGTCAACGGCGTTGAGCATCAACAGCGCGGCAAGACCTAGAACGGCCATTCCGGAGAGCAGGAAGATCAATCGGCGGCGCTTCGGTTTCATTGACTATCTTTGCTTGCCGAGTTTGGCCGCCGCCTGTGGGGCAGGCGCTCTTCCAAATCGGCCAGCAATTTTCCCTGAAGCTTTAGCGACCGCAGAGTGGAGACGACAAGCCAGACCAGAACCAGTGCCGCAAGACCGTAGGCTGGCCAGACAAAGTCGGCGTACCCGCCCATGGCAAAAAATTCCGCCATCAGTCTTGTCCCTGCGCTTGCAGCATGCGCAGCGTACGTACCTTGCGCGCCAGAATTTCCGCCTTGATGCGCCACAACAGCACGGTCACGAAATAAAATTGGAACGCGGCGATCATTAGAAGCAGCGGCCACAAAATGGATTCGTGAATGGTCGGCCCACCCATGCGCATGATGCTTGCCGGTTGATGCAGCGTATTCCACCAATCCACCGAGAACTTGATTATCGGCAAGTTAACCGCACCCACCAAGGCGAAGATCGCCGTGATCTTTGCCGCACGTTCCGTGTCCTCGATGGTCTCCCACAAGGCCATATAGCCGACATAAACAAAGAACATGATCAGCACCGAAGTCAGCCGCGCGTCCCAGACCCACCAGGTGCCCCACATGGGTTTGCCCCACAATGAACCCGAGGCTAGCGCAATAAAAGTAAACGCCGCGCCCATGGGCGCCGAAGCCTTGGCCGTCAAGTCGGCCAGGGGGTGCTTCCAAACCAGGCCAACGGCGCTGGCCGCCGCCATGACGCCATAGCTGAACATGGCCATCCAGGCGGACGGCACATGCACGAACATGATGCGCACGCTCTCACCCTGTTGATAGTCGGCCGGGGCAACGAACAGGCCAAGGTAAAGCCCGGCGCCCAGCAGCACGACGGTCAGTCCCACCAGCCAGGGCAGGAAGGCGTCGGCAAGGCGGACAAAGCGCGCGGGGTTGGCGAAACGGTGCATGGTCGTCATTACCTATTCATCGAAAAGGCTAACACTCTAGCCTTGGGTGCCGTTTGACCGCAATCAACCGCTCTAATCCTGGTTATGCCGCAGCGCCGCGGCACTGGCCCAAGGCGCCAGCACCGTCGCGACCAGGCTCATGGCGGCTAGGATCATCAGGTGCGGCCTCGCGGTAAGGCCGCTGACCGCCGCCTCCACCGCCGCCACGCCGAAGATCAGCACCGGCACATAAAGCGGCAGAACCAGAAGCGATAACAAAACGCCGCCGCGCCGCACGCCCACGGTCAGGGACGCACCCACGGCGCCAATCAGGCTCAGAGCCGGCGTGCCAAAGAGCATGGCCAGCACCAGAGCGGCAAAGCCGTCGCCGTGCAGGTTCATCAGCACGCCCAGGACCGGGGCCGCAATAATCAGCGGCAATCCCGTGGTCAGCCAGTGGGCAAGGCACTTGGCCAGCACGGTCAATTCAAGCGGCAAGGGCGCCAGCACCATCAATTCGAGGCTGCCGTCTTCGTGATCGGCCTGAAACAACCGGTCGAGGGACAGCAGGCACGACAAAAGCGCCGCCACCCAGATCACGCCCGAGGCGATCCGGGCCAGCATATTGGGTGCCGGTCCCACGCCCAGGGGAAACAGCGTGACGGTAATGACAAAGAACATCACCACCATGCCGACGGTGCCGCCCTGGCGGAAAGCCAGGGCCAGATCGCGGCCGAGCACGCGCCTGAAGCCGTTCATGACAGCCGCCCTTCGGGCAGGGCGAGGCGCCGGGCGCCGGGCACGCCCACATCAATATGAGTGGCGATCAAGGCCATGCCGCCGGCTGCCGCGTGTTCGGCCAGCAGTTTAGAGACCCCGCCCGTGGATTCCGCATCCAGGGCAACGGTGGGCTCATCCAACAGCCAAAGCTTACCCGGCGAGGCCGCCAAGCGGGCCAAATTAAGCCGCCGTCGCTGTCCGGCCGAGAGGAATTCAGCGGGCAGGTCGGACAGGCCCGAAAGCCCGAAGCGTTCAAGGGCCGTTTCCACCCGGCCCCCATCATCATCGCCGCCCTGAAGCCCTGCCCAAAAGGCCAGGTTTTCGCTCACCGTGAAGACCGGCTTCACCGCGTCCAGATGACCGACAAAGCGCAGCCGCCCGCGAAAAGCCTCGGTGTCATCCGTGACCGGCGCGCCGTCCCAGGTCAGGCCGCCCCCGGCGGGACGGATAAACCCGGCGACCAGGCGCAGGAGCGAGGTCTTGCCACTGCCGTTCGGCCCCTCGAGAATCATCACCTGCCCCGGGCCAAGGTCGAAATTCACGCCCTCGAAGACCAGCCGGCCGCCTCGCACGCAATCCAGGGATGTCGCCGCCAAAACCATGGCCGGCAGCTTAGTGCATTGTATATTTCCCTGGAAGCCTCCCGCTTCCCAACAAATTATGGAATCCGTAAGGAAAACTGCCTATTGTGCGGCCATTCGGGGACGCCGATTTGCCCCCTAAACCCCTTTTGCAGACCACATCTAGAAGGACGCGTCCGCCGTGACCTCATTGGGCCAGGACACATTGAACACCCGCCGCACGCTGGCCGTGAACGGCAGGGATTACGACTACTTCAGCCTCGCCGCCCTGGAAGAGGCCGGGCTGGGCGAGGTCTCGCGCCTGCCCTATTCCCTGAAGGTGCTGCTTGAGAACCTGCTGCGCCACGAGGACGGCCGCACGGTCAGCGTCGATGACGTGAAAGCCCTCGCCGGTTGGGCTGGAGACCGCAGCGGCGGGCGGGAAATCGCCTACCGCCCGGCCCGGGTATTGATGCAGGACTTCACCGGCGTGCCCGCCGTGGTCGATCTGGCCGCCATGCGCGACGCCGTTGCGGCCATGGGCGGCGATCCCACTTGCATCAATCCGCTGTCCCCGGTGGATCTGGTCATTGACCATTCCGTGGCCGTGGACAATTTCGGCAGCCCCAAGGCTTTCGCCGACAACGTGGCCATCGAAATGAAACGCAACGCCGAGCGCTATCAGTTCCTGCGTTGGGGCCAGGGCGCCTTTGATAACTTCCGCGTGGTGCCACCGGGCACCGGCATCTGCCATCAGGTCAACCTGGAGTACCTCTCCCAGACCGTATGGACCAGCGAGGCGGACGGCAAAACCATCGCCTACCCGGATACCC
>CAYOOG010000042.1:0-6551 GCA_964405515.1 uncultured Alphaproteobacteria bacterium
CCTGCGAGGGATCGAGTTTGGGGTCCGGATCCGCGTCTGGGCCCAAGGCGGGCCGCCGCGATGGCTCCGGCGGCCGACGCGATGGCGGAGGCGCTGGCGGAGGCTAACTTCCAGCCACCGATTGTGCCGGTGGTCGCCAATGTGGCGGCGGCGGCGGTATCTGACCCATCCGAGCTTCGCCGCCTACTGGTGGAGCAGGTCACGGCCATGGTGCGCTGGCGCGAAAGCGTGCAATACATGATTGGCGAAGGCGTTGATAGTTTCGTCGAATTAGGGGCCGGTAAGGTTCTTGGGGGCTTGGTCAAGCGCATCAACCGCGAGGCCAGCGGTCGGTCCGTGGGTACGCCTGCGGATGTCGAGGAATTTCTCGGCTCGCTCTAGGTAGAGAATAGCAACAATGTCTGATCTTTCGGGAAAGACGGCTTTGGTTACCGGTGCCTCCGGCGGTATCGGCGGCGCGATCGCGCGGGCCTTGCATGGGGCCGGCGCCACCGTCGGTGTATCTGGCACCCGGGCCGAGGCGCTCCAGGCCCTGGCCGACGAATTGGGCGAGCGGGTACACGTCCTGCCCTGCGACTTGTCGGACGCCGAAGCCGCCGCAGCGTTGTCCGGTGCGGCGGAAGAAGCCATGGGCCAGGTGGATATTCTGGTCAATAACGCCGGTCTCACCCGCGACAATCTGGCCATGCGCATGAAGGACGACGAGTGGGATGCGGTGCTCAACGTGAATTTGAGCGCCGGCTTCCGTCTCTCGAGAGGGCTGTTGCGGGGGATGATGAAGCGCCGTTGGGGCCGCATTATTGGCATTTCCTCGATCGTTGGCGCGGCAGGAAATCCGGGGCAGGCCAATTACGCGGCATCGAAGGCCGGTATGATGGGTATGACCCGGGCCCTGGCTCAGGAGGTCGCGAGCCGCGGTATTACCGTGAACTGTGTCGCGCCCGGATTCATTCAAACCGCCATGACTGATGCACTTGGTGAAGAGCAACGGGAGCGGCTGATCGAGGGCATTCCCGCCGGCCGTCTCGGTACCCCCGATGACATTGCCGCGGCAGTGGCTTACCTGGCCTCGGAGGCGGCTGAATACATCACCGGACAGACCCTCCACGTGAACGGTGGCATGGCAATGTATTAACCGAAAAAGCTCGGATAATTCATTAAAAACATGGAGATAAGGGCCGAGCCCGGTTGCGCTGGTAAAGCCTGATAAAGTATGATACGAAACCGCAAATTGAGCCACATAGCGGCGCCGCCGCGCCATTAATCCCAAGCTGAAGGACGCATGTTATGAGTGACACAGCCGAGCGTGTGAAGAAGATTGTTGTCGAACATCTTGGCGTGGAGCCGGAGAAAGTTTCCGACGCGTCCAGCTTCATTGATGATTTGGGAGCCGATAGCCTAGACACGGTCGAACTAGTCATGGCATTTGAAGAAGAGTTCGGCTGCGAAATTCCCGACGACGCCGCGGAAAAGATCCTCACTGTCAAGAACGCAATCGAATATATCGACGGCAGGGCCGACTAGTTCCCGGCTCGACCCGCTTCGGCCGGTCAAGGAGCCTATCATTTCATGAGACGCGTAGTTGTCACAGGACTGGGGTTGGTTACGCCACTGGCCTATGGCGTGGAGGCGACATGGTCGCGCCTGATCGCTGGTGAGTCCGGCGCCGGTCCGATCACGAGGTTTGACGCCACGGATCATGCCACGCGCATCGCCTGTGAAGTGCCCTTGGGCGACGGCAGCGACGGCACCTTCAACCCAGACGATGTGATTGCACCCAAGGAGCGCAAGCGGATTGACGATTTCATCCTCTATGCCATTGCCGCCGGTGTGCAGGCGGTGGAGGATTCCGGTTGGAAACCAGAGGACGAAGAAGCGAAATGCCGCACGGGCGTATTGATGGGCTCCGGCGTTGGCGGTTTGCCGGCAATCGAAAAATGGTCGATCACCTGCGAGCAAAAGGGTCCACGTCGCGTGAGCCCTTTCTTCATTCCCAGCGCCTTGATTAATCTGGCCTCGGGCCAGCTATCGATCCGGTACGGCTTTAAGGGCCCCAACCATGCCGTTGTGACAGCATGCTCCTCGGGCGCCCACGCCATCGGCGACGCCGCTCGGATGATCATGCTGGACGATGCCGACGTTATGTTGGCGGGCGGGGCGGAAGCCACGATCTGCCCTGTCGGTGTTGCCGGTTTCAATGCCGCCAAGGCTCTGTCTACCAATTTCAATGATGAACCAAAGCGGGCATCGCGGCCCTACGACAAGGACCGGGACGGCTTCGTCATGGGCGAGGGTTCGGGTGCCTTGATGCTAGAAGAACTGGAACACGCCAAGGCGCGTGGGGCGACAATCTACGCCGAGGTCGCTGGTTAC
This sequence comes from uncultured Alphaproteobacteria bacterium, assembly GCA_964405515.1. Lineage (GTDB taxonomy): Bacteria > Pseudomonadota > Alphaproteobacteria > JAPYRI01 > JAPYRI01 > CAYOOG01. The sequence continues at coordinate 2,374 of CAYOOG010000042.1, forward strand.
GGCATGTCCGGCGACGCGCACCACATTACGGCGCCGGCGGAAGACGGCAACGGCGGATTCCGGGCAATGAAAGCGGCGCTTAGAAGCGCTGGCGTTGCCCCTGAGGACATTGGCTATGTGAATGCGCACGGCACTTCGACGCCGCTGGGTGATGAAATCGAGTTGCACGCCGTTGAGCGGCTGTACGGCGATGCCGCGAAGGGCCTTGCCATGTCGGCGACAAAGTCGGCGATCGGCCACTTGTTGGGCGCTGCCGGCGCTGCGGAGGCCATATTCACGATCCTCGCCATTACCCACGGCGTGGTGCCGCCGACCCTCAATCTTGAGAATCCATCGGTCGAGACGGTGCTTGATCTCGTGGCCAATGAGGCTCAGGAGCGAGAGGTGAACGCCGCCATGTCCAATTCCTTCGGCTTCGGCGGCACCAATGCCTCCCTGGTCCTGAAGGCTCTCTCCTGACCGGCAGGGCTGCGACCTCCAAAAATTCTAGACTGCGCCGAGCGGGGCAAGCCCTGCTGGTGGGCGCTATTGTCTCGGCTGCGGTTATTGCCGGTCTCATGGCCTTTGTCTCGCAGAGATATAACGCTCCCGGCCCGCTGGCGGCTGAAGCTGTCGTCCTAGTGCCAAGGGGGGCGACGCTCGACAAGGTCACGGCGCTGCTAAGCGACGCCAGGGCCATTGATCGCCCGCGCATTTTCCGTTTCGCGGCCCGCCTATCGGGGGCGGCGCGGCTGCTTCAGGCCGGCGAATACGCTATTCCGCCCGGCGCCAGCATGCGCGATATCGTCGAACTGATGCTGGCCGGTAGAACCATGGTCCGCGCCTTCACGGTGCCCGAGGGATTGACCAATCTGCAGGTGGCGGCCCTTATCGACGGCAATGAGTTCCTCTCTGGCGAACTTGGTGGCATGCCCTTAGAGGGTCACCTGCTGCCCGAGACCTATCATTTCAAGCGTGGCGAGGCGCGGCGCGAGATCGCCGCCCGCATGACCGGGGCCATGGACGAGCTGTTGGCAGAATTGTGGCCCGGGCGAGCCGCTGATTTGCCCCTTGCCGGTCCAGGGGAGGCCCTGGTCCTGGCCTCCATGGTCGAAAAGGAAACCGCCATACACGCCGAGCGCGGCCATATCGCCGGTGTGTTTCATAACCGCCTTAAGCGCAACATGCGCCTGCAATCGGACCCCACCGTGGTCTATGACTTGACCCAGGGGAAAGGACCGCTAGGGCGGCCGCTGAGCAAACGTGACCTGGATAAGCCCGGCCCCTCGAACACCTATCTCATTCGCGGGCTGCCGCCCCAGCCCATCGCCAACCCGGGCCGCGCCGCCCTGGTTGCCGTGCTTCACCCACTGAAAACCGAGGATCTATATTTTGTCGCCGACGGTAATGGCGGCCACGCCTTTGCAAAGACCCACGCCGAGCACCTAGTGAATGTGCGCCGCTGGCGCCGCCAGAAGGCCCGGTCGAAATAAGGCTGGGCTTGTTGGCGCCCGCCCGAGCCGATACATTCAGCCCCGAACAGATTGAAAGGCACGCTATATGACGCTCGCCAGCATGACCGGCTTTGCCAGGGCGGAAGGCGCCGACGGCACCAGCAATTGGGGCTGGGAGGTGCGCAGCGTTAACGGCCGTGGTCTCGACGTGCGCTGCCGTGTGCCCGCGGGCATGGACGGGCTGGAAGGCAAGGTCCGTTCCCTCGCGGGGGAGCGCTTCAAGCGAGGCAACATTAACGCCACGCTTAGTGTGAGCCGGGCCGAAGGGGCGGGCGACGTCTCCGTCAATCACGAGGTATTGGAGAAGATCACCGAAGTGGCCAAGGAAATTGGTAAAGCCGCCGGAGTCGAACCGCCGCTTCAAGGTATTCTCGCCGTGCGCGGGGTGCTCGACTTCAAAGAAGTGGGCGAAAGCGAGGACGGGCGCCAGGCGCGCGAGGCCGCCATGACGGCAACCCTGGAGCAGGCGATGGACGAGCTGGCGAAAGTACGCGGAGCCGAGGGTGCCCACACGGCCAAGGTCCTGTTCGCTGCCCTGGACGAGTTGGGAAAGCTGGTGGCCGAGGCCGCGGCCACTGCCGCGACCCAGCCGGAGACCATCCGCGCCCGGATCACCAAGCAGGTTGAAGAATTGATGGAGGCCGGGAACGGCCTTTCCGAGGAGCGCTTGGCGCAGGAGGTTGCCCTGCTCGCCGGCAAGGCCGACGTCCGCGAGGAATTGGACCGCCTGGAAGCGCACGTTGCGGCGGCCCGGGAACTCATGGCCGGAGACGAAGCCGTGGGCCGGCGGCTGGACTTTCTCTCCCAGGAGTTCAACCGCGAGGCCAATACGCTATGCTCGAAATCGACGGATATGGAATTGACGCGGATCGGCCTCGATCTGAAGACCGTCATCGACCGGTTCAAGGAACAGGTCGCTAACGTGGAGTAGGGCGAAGATGTTGGATGATATTCAGCGGCGCGGCCTCATGCTGGTGATTTCCTCGCCCTCGGGCGCGGGTAAGAGCAGTATCGCGCGCGCCCTGCTGGAATCCGACGAACAGCTGTTCATGTCGGTTTCCTACACCACGCGTCCGCCGCGGCCCGGCGAAGTCAGCGGCGAGGATTATATTTTTGTCGACCAGGAAGACTTCAACATCATGGTCAACAAGCAGGAAATGCTGGAGCACGCCGAGGTCTTCGGCAACTACTACGGCACGCCGAAGGCCCAGGTCGAGGAGCGCCTCGCCGCCGGTCAGGACGTGTTGTTCGACATTGACTGGCAGGGCACGCAAAGTCTGGAACAGGCGGCGAGCGACGATGTAGTGCGCGTTTTTATCCTGCCCCCGTCGACTTCGGCATTGGAGCAAAGGCTCAACACCAGGGCTCAGGATCCTCCCGATGTGATCGCGGGCCGCATGGCCAAGGCGGTAGAGGAAATCAGCCACTGGGCGGAATACGACTACGTCGTCGTCAACGAAGATCTGGAAACGGCTATCGAATCGGTGCGCTCGGTGCTGCGGGCGGAACGTTTGCGCCGCGAACGTCAGCCCGGCCTCACCGAATTTACCAGGCTACTGCGCGGCGGCGCCTAGAGTGCTGTAGGCCCGGGCGAGGGCGCAGAACTCCTCCACCGATAATTCCTCGGCGCGCCGGGTCGGATCGATTTGGGCCACCTCTAGCAGTTTGGCGGCGTTATCCCCCATGTTTGGCTCCAAGACCTTTAGCGCCGAGCGCAACATCTTGCGGCGCTGTCCGAAGGCGGCGGCGACAACGGTCGAGAGGCAATCGGCGTCGGCTTCGGCCCGGGGAACAGTAAGGGGCGTCAGGCCGATCACGGTCGAGGTTACTTTCGGAGCCGGAACAAAGGCTTTTGCCGGAATGTCGAAGTGCCGCACAACATTGCAACGCCATTGTCCCAAAATAGACAGGCGGCCATAGGTTTTGCTCCCCGGCGGGGCCGAGATGCGCTCGGCAACCTCTTTCTGGAAGGTCAGGGTCAGGCTTTCAAACCAGGGCGGCCAATCGTCGGCGCTCAGCCACCCGGCGAGTAGCGGTGTGGCGATATTGTACGGCAGGTTGGCGACAACCTTGACCGGCCCTTTGACCAGTTTGGCGACATCCAGATTGAGCGCATCACCTTCGATGATCTCAAGACGCCCGGAGTACGCCTCCGCCAACTCGGCCAAGGCGGCGACGGCGCGCGGGTCGGCCTCGACGGCGACCACGCGGGCTGCGCCTTCGTCCAACAGCGACCGGGTAAGGCCGCCGGGCCCGGGGCCAACTTCCAAGACCGTTTGACCCTCAAGCGCCCCGGCGGCCCGGGCAATTCGCCGGCAAAGATTCAGGTCGAGAAGAAAATTCTGCCCAAGGGCCCGCCGGGCCGTCAGGCCGTGCCGGGCAATGACCTCCCGCAGGGGCGGCAGGCCGTTGCCGGGGCCTTGTGAGGTCAAGGGGTGGCGCTCCGCACGTGGTGGGCGGCCATATCCCGTGCGGTCTGGATGGCGGTGATGAGACTATGGGGGCTGGCCTTGCCCTGGCCGGCGATATCGAGGGCGGTGCCGTGGTCCGGAGAAGTGCGCACAATGGGCAGGCCCAGGGTGATATTAACGCCGTGCTCGAAGTCGATGGTCTTGAGCGGGATCAGCGCCTGATCGTGATACATGCAAATGGCGGCATCGTAGCCCTCGCGGGCGGCGGGGGTGA
>CAYOOG010000042.1:6561-18269 GCA_964405515.1 uncultured Alphaproteobacteria bacterium
GAGCGGCCCGGTAATGTCCAGGCCCTCGGCGCGCAGAACCTCCAATGCGGGTTCTATGATTTCCAATTCCTCGCGGCCCATGGTGCCGCTTTCGCCGCCGTGAGGATTGAGCGACGCCGCCACCAGCCGCGGCGCCGCGATGCCCCAATAGCGGCGCAATCCCTCGGCTGTAGTGCGCGCGGTTTCCACAATAAGCTCCGGGCTCAAGATGTTCAGCGCTGTCGCCAAGGGCTCGTGCACGGTCACCGGCACCACGCGTAAGCCGGGGCAGGCCAACATCATGACCGGCCCCGTCGCGCCGCATAATTCGGCGAGGTAGGTTGTGTGCCCAGCGTGGGGAAATCCAGCCGTCTGCAGGGTTGCCTTGTGAATTGGGCTGGTGACCACGGCGGCGGCCTGTCCGGCAAGGGCAAAGTCAACGGCGCGCTCGATGGATTCGATCACGCTGCCGGCGTTGGCCGGGTCCGGCGTGCCAGGCTCGACCGGCACCGGCAGTTTCACGGGTAGAACCGGGAGGCCTTGGGCGAAAGCCGCCGTTGCTTCCTCCGGGCCGCCGATCTCTGTGATTGGCACGGTTTCGCCAATCCGCCGGCATTCCTGATCCAGTCGCGCCGGATCGTCCAAGGCGAAAAAAGTGGGAAGATCGTGCTCGCGCGCCGAAGCCCAGGCGCGCAAAAGGACTTCACCGCCGATTCCGGTGGGCTCGCCGATGGTTATGGCTATGGGGAGGTCAGGCTGTGGGCAAGCGGCGCCCGATTGTGTTGTCACCGGACGTCGACGATGGCGTCACGGCGTAGGTCGCGCAAATATCGCCGCGCCATCATGGAAACGCGCTGCCGCCGCAGGCCGTCAGCAAGCATTTCGCGATTGGGTTCATTGGTCGGCGGCTCGGTACGGCCGCAGACGACCAGCATGGCCAAGCCGCCCTGGCCCTGGAAAACGCGTGTCGGCATGTCGAGGGGCAGATCCTGTACGGAGGGCCGAAGTGCAGGGGGAAGGTCACCAAGCGTCACGGTGCCCACTTCCACGACCTTGGCATTCTTGAATCCCGTGGCGGCGCCCTCCAGACTGCCACAGCCGCGAATGCGCCGCCGGATACGTTCGGCATCGTCCGAGGCTGCGCTGACCTGGGCCTCATCGTTTTCGTCCTCGATGGTGACAAAAATACGCTTCAAGTCGAGTTCCATGCGCAGGGGATCAGGCCCAAGAATGGTGCGGCGGTCGCGCAAGGAGACGATGTAGTAGCCGCCGGCGCTACGGATGGGGTTGGATATCTCGCCGACCTTCATGGCGCGCAGGGCGGCTTCGACGGGTTCTGGAACCTGGCCGGACTGCACCCAACCCACGTCGCCGCCGATAGCCGAGGTTGAACCTTGAGAGAATTGCCGCGCGACGACCTGAAAGGATGCACCGTCCTTGATGTGCCCCAGCAAGCGCAAGCCTTGCTCCCGGGCTTCTTCCCGCTCATTGGGGTTGTCAACAATCAGGACAATCTCGGAAATCAGGTATTCCGTCTCCCCCTTGCTGGCCCGGAGGCGGGATACAATGTTGTCGATCTCGGATTCAGCGATACTGACGCGGGGATTGAGCAAACCGCCGACAAGCTTGCTCCAGGCCAACTCCGCCCGGATCTGGCTCATCAGGGTAACGGGCGTAACGCCGAAGCCGCTCAGATAATCAACGAACTGCTGCGGCCGCATGTTGTTCTGGCGGCTGACGTTGTAGAAATTCTCCTCGATTTCCTCATTGTCGATCTCGACTTCGAATTCGCGGGCTTCCTGAACCTCGAGTTTCTCGTCGACCATGGCTCGCAATACCTGGGGCAAAAGGCGTTGCCGGATTTGCTGGCCGTCCTCGACACCCAGCGTGGAAATGACCAGCCCAAGCCTTTGGTCGAGATCATAATCGGAAATAATTTCGTCGTTAACGACGGCGGCAATGCGCTGCACGTCCTGGCCCAGGATCGGCGCTTGCGCCATCGCTGGCGGGGACGAAAGCAAAGCCGCAAGGGCCAAGAAGCCACTTGAGAAAACCAAGATAAGATGTTGTTTTACAGTCATTTTAAGGTGCAGGAGGTTAGCCTTCGGCATGTCCTAGAGCGTTATTCAATATGCCCCGTGTTCGGGCTGGAAACAGCGTTTGCCGAGATGCTTCCCACCCCTCGGCTTCGGCTGCATCAATAGCCTATTTGCTGCGGATTATCCAATATTTCGGAGCGAGATGCGGAAATTCAGGGATGTTCCAGGCTCGAAGTCACGGTCGTGGGTGAAACGGCGGTTGTAGGTAGCGCTGAAATCCAGGCATTGCCCCTCATAGTAAAGTCCGAAGCCGGCATTAAAAGTGCTATCCCGCCGCAGATCGCGCTTTCCGTGGACGACCAGCGACCAGTATTTCCTGAGCCGCATCTTTGCGTATCCGTCAAATTCCTCGACCGGGACGATTTCGCCGACCGCCGCCTCAGCGTCCACGCGGGTATAGCGCAATATGGCCCGGAAATACTCCGGCCCCACACGGGCGGCAATCTCGTTGCGCCGGAACTTAAGGCTCGAACGGTCAAGCCGGAAGCGGTGGACAAGGTCCAGGTAACTACCCACCGATACGGTCAAGCGGCCGACGTAATCCGAGCGCTTTCTGAAAAGACCGCTGCCAGGATCGAAGATATCCTGACGCTTGGCGCGGAAGGTCTGGCCCACCAACAGGCTGGCCGAGCGGCCGCCGCTGCCGTGTATACCGAACTGAACGCCGACATTGGCTCTCAGGCCCGGTTCCCAACGGTCAAGTCCGGCGAAGCGGTCGCTGCCGAACAGGTTAGTATCGTCGAACTGCAGGCTGGTGCTGTCCTCGTCGGGAATGTCCGCCGGATTGCCGCCATTGGGGCTGGCCACCAGATTGATGATCGGTTCAATGGTTTGCAACATGCCGCCGGTGGTTCGTACCAGGGGCAGGCGCCAGTCGAGTTCAGCGCGCGGCAGAACGCGCGCCGTTACCTCGGTCAACGTGTCACCTTCCAGTCCATCCGGATCCGGAACGTCCTGGGTCCGGTAGATATCGCCTCGCACGCTGGCCGAAGTGGTAATGACCGATCCATGCCGCAAGACAAACGGCGCTTCCCAACCGGCGGCAAGGGAGGCTCGGGCCACGTCGTCGGCATCGCGGCGTATCATGCCAAGCACATTGGCGTCGACGATCAGATGCCCGCCGATCTCAAGGGGTTGCCCCACATAGTGAACGTTGATTTCCGGCAGGACGATCGGAATATTGCCGGCATCGTCCTCGGCCTCCAGGCCCTGAAACAGATAGGTGTCAATGGAGGCATAGCTGCGGCCCCGGAAGACTTCGCTGTAAAGGCGTGTGACCAGGGTATCCAACTTGCTGATCTTGAAGCGCCGCATGAAGGTGTCGTCCGTGGTCTGGCCGAACTCAAACCCCCAACGCCAGCCTGCGCCCAGATCGAAACGGCCATCACCGAATATATGGCCCCGCAAATCCTTCTTTCCGGTTTTGTCGCCCCGGTCGTCCCGCTGGTCGACGTGAATAATGCTGCCGGAAAACTTGAACTGGCCGCTCTCGGTGCGGTGGCGGTATTCGCCGCGCATCAGCAGGCCTTCCTCGCTCAACAGCAGAGGCGAAAACGTGGCGTCCTTGTTGGGGCCAAAGGTGCGGTAGTAGGGCACGCCAAACCTCACTCCAAGGTCCGTCGATCGGCCGAATTCCGGCGTTAAGAATCCACTCTCCCGTTTCACCGTGGGGTCGGGATGAGACAAATAGGGTAGGTAAAATACCGGGAAATTCCAAAACTCCAGAAAGGCATCCTGGTAACGGATTTGACTCTTGCGCTCGTCGTGAACGACGCGCTTTGCCCGTACGCGCCACATCAGGGGCTGCTCCGGCTCCTCCTCGCAGGCCTCACAGGGCGAATAGACCGCGCTCACCACTTCGGTAATGACTCCGCCGCGCCGTCGGCCCGACTTCGCCTTGAGGTGGGAATTGTCGGTAAAAGTCACATTGAGCCGGGCGACCACGCCGTTTCGCAAGCGGTCGGACAACTCCAGTTCCTCGGTCGTGAGGACAGTGCCGGAAGGCTCCCGCAACTCGACATTGCCCTTGGCCGTCACAGTATCGGCGCGCCGGTCGTAGGTCAGTTCGTCGGCGGTCAGCACGTATCCACCCTGGCGAACCTCTACGTTCCCGCTAGCCGAGACGATTTCGGTCTCGTGGTCGAATTCCATGCGGTCGGCGCTCAGGTCTACTGGATCGGCCGCCGACAGGGGGCTGTCTTGCGCCATGGCCTGTGGCGTGGCCAAGCTGATAGCCAGTATGACCATTGCAATAAGGCGTTTCGTCATCTAGCCGTCCTCAAGACGAAAAAGCATGGCAAGACCCAATAACATGCCGATGCCGGTGGGGCTCCACGCGGCAAGAACAGGCGGAATACTGCCCGAAAGTCCCAGGGCAAGCGACAAATCCGTGAGGGAAAAAAGCACAAACCCGGCAAGAACGCCACCGCTGATGATCCGCCAGGTCCCAAGCCTCCCGCCGGCACCCAGGGCGAAGGTGGCGGCAATCAGCACCATGGCGGCAATGAAGAACGGCGTGGCGAGCAAGAATTGCCAGTGAATCTGGTGTCCCCGGGCCGATATGCCCGCGGCCTGCAGCAAACGGATAAACCTGGGCAGCGACCAGAAGGAGTGCACGGTGGGCGGGGCGAGGCTGTTCTCGATTCCAGCCGTGGTCAGCTTGGTCTCCTGCACATAGGTTTGGTGCGGACTGCTCGGCGATTGGGGCCGGGTGACCAGGGCGTTTTTCAGCAGCCAATGGCCGTCTCGCAGCCAGCCCCGGTCGGCATCAAGACGCGTCTGCAGTTCACCGTCAGCGCCATAAAGCAGGATCATCACGCCCTTCAGTTCCAGTTCTGGCTGCTGTTGCGTGACCCGCCGGCCATGGACAACAGATTGGCCGGCAGCCTCCACTTGGCGCAACCAGATCCCCGTAGCCGAAACGGCAAGGTTGCCGCCGGCGCGATTCAAGTACTGGTTCTCCAGAACTTCGAAGCGTGCCGACATTGCCGCCGCCAGCGGGTTGAAGATGCCGACGGCGAACAGCCCCAGGCAAAAGGCTACTCCCATTGGCGGCAGGAGGAATTGCCAGACCGAAACACCGCTGGTGCGGGCAATCACCAATTCTCGCGCCCGGCTCAGGAGGGCAAAACTCCACAAGGCGCCAAACAGCGCGGCGAAGGGGATTGCCCGCTCGGCCAGCTTGGGTAGGTTGAGGACCGCCATGCCAAGAACAACGTCAAATGTTGCCTCGCTGTGTCCCGAAGTCCGGCGCAGCAGTTCCATGGTGTCGAAAAGCAGAATGACCGCCGCCAGGATACCGAAGGCAATACAGCTGGCGCCGAGGAAACGCCGGGCCAGATAGCCGGAAAGCGTGGGCGACAGTTGGCTCATGTGGCCAGACCTCCCGAGGGTGATCGTGCCCCGTGGAGTACGAGAAGGTAAAGAGCGGCGGCAATGACAGCCAAGGGGATCAGGTAAAGGACAGGAATGACCTCGGGCAACTTTGCCGCCAAGTTATCCGCCCATAGGCCGGCGCCGCGCACGACAACGGCAATGGCGACCCCGACCCCGACCCGGCGGCCCAGTTCATGGGCGGCCGGAGGCGCGCGCAACAGGGTGGCAAGGGCGATAAGGCAGAAAGCCAAAACATGCAAAGGTGCGCTCAGCCGCCTGTGGAATTCGGCGGCAAGTCTGGACGGAGGGAAGGCTCCCGCGTTGCCGGCTTCAAAGAGCTCATCCAAGTAAAACTCATTTGGTTTGAAGCGCGGGGTAGGGGTCGTGGTCTTGGACACAGCGTCGGGTGCCATGTAGGGCGCCAAGTCGAGGGTATGGGACGTGAAACCCAACCGAGTCAGGCGGCTTCGATCCCTGTCCAGGTCTTGCCGTGTTCCGTTCATTAGCACAAGGCGCGGGCCGTTGGCCGAACGCAAAAGCAACGCCTTGTCCGCCAGAAGTGTCATGGGGGCAGAGGGCTCGCGGTTGTCGTGAACAAGCAGCCCGTCCAGCCGGCCATCTTTGCCACGCTCGCGGACATAGACGGTCAGGCCTTGGCCGAGTGTGTTGAAGCGGCCTGGCTGCAGCAGAATAGCGGCGAAATCACCTTGGTTCTCAAAGATCATCGACTTAAGCGCGCGCTGACCGTGGGGCGTGAGATAGACGGTCAGACCGTAGGTTAACAGGGTAACCGCGGATGCCAGCACCAGGATTGGCACGGCGACGCGCCAGCGGCTAACCCCGGCGGCCAGGATCGCCACGAACTCCCTCTCGGCGATGAGACGTGAAAGTACGATCAGAGAGGCCGCGAAGAAACCGATAGGCAAGACGATTTCCACGACCCGGGGCACGATCAACAGGCTCATGGCCAGGAAAGTGCCTGGCGATAAGCCCCTACTGATGATCAGGTCAACGATACGAAGGGACTGACTCAACCAGACGACGCCGGTGAGGGCCAGGGTGGCCAGTGCAAACGGCCCCAGATGCTGGCGTAGAAGGTAGCGGCTCAATCCTTTCATGGACCCACTATAGGCTCTGCCAGGACCTAGAGCAGCCTTGGTGCGGCGGGAGCCCCAAAACCCCAATAATTGGGGCTTTTCATTGTCCGTCCGAGGGTCCTACTATGTTGCCGATGTTAGTACCTTTCCGGTGCCTCCGACGGGTTGGCCCCGGGCCAGGACCCCCAACAAAAGGAAATTTGAAATGCGTATTGGGTTTGCCGGTCTTTCCTATCCGCGCGCAGCCGCCATTGTCGTTTTCGCCACATCGGGCGGGACCCTCTTGCCGTCTGCCGTCAAGGTAGACAAAAAGAGCAAGGGCGCCATTTCCCGCGCCGCTAAATCCGCTGGATTTGCCGGAAAGAAGGCCGAGATCGCCAGCATACTCGGGCCGTTCGGGTTGGCGGCGAGCCGCCTCGTCTTGGTCGGCCTGGGCGATCCGAAGAAACTGACCACCCTGATCTTGCAGGAAATTGGCGGCGCCGTTGCCGGGCATCTCAAGTCCACGGGCCAGAAGGAAGGCCATGTGGCGGTGGATGCCGTAGACGGCACGGAATTCGGTGCTGCCGAGGTTGGCGCCAATATCGCCTTCGGCGCCAAGCTGCGCAGTTACGAATTCAACCGCTACCGCACGAGGCGCAAGAAGGACACCAAGCGTTCACCCGCGAAGTTTGTCATCATGAGCGGCGAGGCCAAGGCAATCCGCGCCGCGTACGCCGACCTGTCCAAGGTTGCCGACGGCGTGTTCTTGACCCGGGACTTGGTGTCGGAACCCGGCAACGTCATATATCCCGAGACCTTGGCGGCCGAAGCCAAGGAACTGGCATCCTTGGGCCTCAAGGTCACGGTGTTGGGCGAGGCCGCCATGGCCAAGCGCGGCATGGGGGCGCTCTTGGGTGTTGGCCAGGGCAGCCAGAGGGAATCCAAGCTGATCGTCTTGGAATGGAACGGCGCCGCAAATCCCAAGCAGAAGCCCGTGGCTTTCGTTGGCAAGGGCGTGACTTTCGATTCCGGCGGCATATCGCTCAAGCCCGGGGCCGGCATGGGCGAAATGAAATACGACATGGGTGGCTCCGGTGTCGTTCTTGGGTTGATGAAGGCCCTGGCCGGTCGCAAGGCCCGGGTTAACGCCGTCGGTGTCATCGGCGCTGTCGAAAACATGCCTTCCGGTACGGCGCAGCGGCCGGGTGATGTGGTTAAATCCCTGTCCGGTCAGACCATCGAGGTTCTGAACACGGATGCGGAAGGGCGCCTGGTCTTGGCCGACGCCCTTTGGTATTGCCAAAGCGAGTTCAAGCCCAAGATCATGATCGATCTGGCGACCTTGACGGGCGCAATCGTTATTGCGTTGGGCAATGAACGCGCAGGGATTTTCAGCAATAACGACGATCTAGCGGCGAAACTGGAAGCCGCCGCCGAGGCCACGGGCGAGGCGGTATGGCGTCTGCCTCTTGGCGTGGAATATGACAAGCACATAGATAGCGTCATCGCCGATATGCAGAACGTCGGGCGCAGCCGGGAAGCGGGAAGCATCAGTGCCGCGCAGTTCTTGCAACGCTTTGTCAACAAGGTGCCATGGGTGCATATCGATATAGCGGGCAAGACTTGGGACAAATCGGATACGCGCTTCTACCCCAAGGGTGCGACCGGTTATGGCGTACGCCTGCTCGAGCGTCTTGTCGCCGACAATTACGAGGAGGGATGATCGCCTGACCCAGGTCAGCTTTTATCATCTTCAGCGCCAGCCCTTGGAGCGGGCTTTGCCGCAGTTGTTGGGCAAAGCCCTGGCGGCGGATTTGCGCGCGGTCGTTCTTGCCGGATCGCGCGAGCGGGTTGATGCCTTGAATAATGCGCTCTGGACCTATGACCCCGGCTCGTTTCTGCCGCACGGTGGCCCGGATGACGGGGCCGCTGAAGAGCACCCGGTTTACTTGACCACAAACGACGAAAACCCGAATGAGGCCTCGGTCCTGGTGCTGGTGGATGGGGCGCAATCAGCGAGGCTGGAGAACTTCGATCGCTGCCTGGACATCTTCGACGGTAATGACGAGACAGCAGTGGAAGCGGCCAGGGGCCGTTGGAAGACTTGTAAGGAAGGTGGGCACGAAGTGACTTACTGGCGGCAGTCCGAGGCCGGCAAGTGGGAGCAAAAGAGCGGGTAGAATTCTCGCTGCGGGAAAGGTGCCGGAAGCCTCGCTCTAAAGGACGGTTGCGGGGGTGGAGCGAAGTCCCTATAACCGCCGGGATTTTTCAAGTTCCAGGAGTTATTCCAAGATGTCCGTCGAGAGAACCCTTTCCATCATTAAGCCCGATGCCACCCGCCGCAATCTTACCGGTGCCGTAAACGCCCGCCTCGAAGAGGCCGGCTTGCGCATTATCGCGCAAAAACGCCTGCGCCTGACCCGCGAGCGCGCCGAGGGCTTTTATGCCGTGCACAAGGAAAGGCCGTTCTTTGATGATCTGTGCAACTTCATGATCTCCGGCCCGGTAGTGGTGCAGGTGCTGGAAGGCGAGGGCGCCGTGGCCCTCAATCGCAAGGTCATGGGCGCCACCAACCCGGAAGAGGCCGACCCCGGCACGATCCGCAAGGATTTTGCGGAATCCCTGCAAGCCAATTCAGTGCACGGTTCGGATTCAGCCGAAAATGCGGCCATCGAAATCGCCTATTTCTTCTCGGATGACGAAATAGTCGGTTAGCCGGTTGGCTAGCCCGGGAGCGTAACGGGCGCGCCGTCCACCTGCACGACCTCATCGACCACGCTAATCCGCCCTTCGGCCACCAGCCTCAGCGCTTGGGGGTAGCACCGGTGTTCGGCCCGCAGCACGGCTGCCGCCAGGGTCTCGGGTGTAGCGCCGCTTGGCACCGGTACTGTCGCCTGGGCGATGATCGGACCGGAATCCACTGCCGGGCGCACGAAATGTACCGTGCAGCCGGATATGGGAACGCCTGCCGCCAGGACCTGCTCGTGAACGTCCAGCCCCTTGAAGGCGGGCAGCAGGGAGGGGTGAATGTTAACCAGGCGGTCGTGCCAGGCTTCGGCAAACCCGCTGCTCAATAGCCGCATGAATCCGGCGAGACAGACAAACTCAACACCGGCTGCACGCAGAGCCTCGTCGAGGGCGGCGTCAAAGCTGGCACGATCGTTGAAGGCCTTGTGGTCGATGATCTGAGTGGCAATTCCAGCCTTCGCGGCGACGCCCAATCCCTTGGCGTCGGCTCGGTTGGAGATGACAGTGACGATTTCGGCCGGGAAATCAGCGGTGGCGCATGCCTCGATCAGCGCCGACATGTTGGAGCCGCGGCCCGAAATCAGTATGCCGACCTTGAGCGGCATCAGCCGGACTTCAAACTGCCGCCGAAAATGACTTGTCTGTCCGTGGCCTCAACAACGCGGCCGATGACGTGAACAGTCTCGCCCGCTTCTTGAAAGGTCTTGGCGGCGGCTTCGGCGTGATCTTCGCCCAGCACGACGGCCATGCCGATGCCGCAGTTGAACGTGCGCAGCAATTCATCTTGTTCGAGGCCGCCAAGGTCGGCGAGCCAGGCAAAGACCGGCGGCAAGGCCCAGGCGCCAAGGTCAATCTCCACGCCAAGGCCTTGTGGCAGAACGCGGGGCAGATTTTCCGGCAATCCGCCGCCGGTAATGTGCGCCAGCGCCTTGACTTGACCGGCACGATGGGCGGCGAGGCAGCTCCTGACGTAGATCCGCGTCGGTGTGAGCAGAGCTTCGGCCAGGGTTTGGCTATCAGCATCCGGAGTGGCGAACGGTGCAGGGGCGTCGTAGCCCGGTCCCAGGTCGTCGGCCAAGCGCCTTACTAGAGAAAACCCATTGGAATGGAGGCCGCTGGACGCCAGGCCCAGAACCACGTCGCCCGGTTTCATGCCGCTGCCGTCCAGTACCCGGTCGCGCTCCACGGCGCCGACCGAAAAGCCCACCAGATCGTAATCCTCGCCGTCGTAGATACCCGGCATTTCAGCGCTTTCGCCACCGATCAGGGCGCAGCCCGCCTGGCGGCAGCCTTCGGCGATGCCGGAGACGACGGCGGTGGCCGCCTCGACGTCCAATCGTCCGGTGCCGTAGTAGTCGAGAAAGAACAGGGGTTCTGCGCCCTGGACCACGAGATCGTTGACGCACATGGCCACAAGGTCGATCCCCACGGTATCGTGGCGCCCGGCGGCGATGGCGATTTTGAGCTTGGTGCCGACGCCGTCGTTGGCGGCGACCAAGAGAGGGTCCTTGTAACCAGTGGCCTGGAGGTCGAAAAAGCCGCCAAAACCGCCCAAATCGGCATCCGCGCCCGATCGCGCCGTCGAGGCGGCGAGGGGCTTGATGGCCTCCACAAGCCGCGCGCCAGCGTCGATATCGACGCCCGCCTCGCGGTAAGTGTAGCTGTTGCCGGGCTTTTTGCTCATTGGACGGGCGCACAATAGCGATTTAGCGGCGCGGAATCGACCTGTTTTGGCCACAATCCTGTGCTATTGAAACCCTATGGGGTTCACGATTTGGGTAACGGTTCCATGACGCCTTGCGGAAACTCGTTGGTTTTCCGGGTGATTGTCCTGTCCTGCCTGGCGATCATGCTTTCGCTCACGCCGGCACGGGCGCAGGAACTCGACGTCTTCACGGTCCGAAACGTGCCCGTGGATGTCAAGGCGCGCACGGCGGCCCAGGCCAGGGATATCGCCCTGTTGAGGGGCCAGCGGGCGGCCCTGAAGAGATTGTTTGCGCGCATCACCCTGCGGGCCGACCGGGACTGGCTGCCGGCCCTATCCGATCGCCAGGTTCCGCCTCTCATTCAGGGTGTAGAGATCGAAAATGAGAAAACGTCTTCAACACGTTACCTGGCAAATTTAACAATTCGCTTTAACAAGGGACGCGTCCGCGCCCTGCTTCGTTCCGCTGGCGTACCTTTTACTGAAACCGTGGCCAAGCCGGTGCTCATTCTGCCCATCTTCGAAAGCGGTGCCTCGCGTGTGCTGTGGGATGATCCGAACCCCTGGCGCGCGGCCTGGGACCGGCGGCGGGCACCGGACAGTCTCCACCCAATCATCGTACCCCTCGGTGATCTGGAGGATCTTCTGGCCGTGGACGCCGTGGCGGCGCTGGAAGGCCGTTCAGAGGCCTTGCGCGCCATAGCCGGACGTTATCAGGCCGAC
>CAYOOG010000043.1:0-1879 GCA_964405515.1 uncultured Alphaproteobacteria bacterium
CAGAATGCGCCAAATCCTCTCTTTCGTCCCGGACCACTTTTAAGGGTGCAGGTCATTGCCATAAGCCATCGTCTTGCGAACGCCATGGGTGGTAAAATCAGCATCTCAAGCGAGCCCGGCCATGGCACGGAAATTAGTTTCTGCACGCCCGTTGAAGTCGTCATCGGCGAGACGGAGGCGGCTCAACCCGCGTAGAAGCAGGCCACTTCATGGCCGGGGGAGAGTTCTTCAAGTATGGGCGTGGAGGCCGCGCATTTTTCTGTTGCCTTGGGGCAACGCGTGCGAAACACGCAGCCTGACGGCGGATCGAGAGGTGAAGGCAGGTCACCCGTTAGCATCAGTCTTGTCTTATCCCGCTCCCGGTCGGGGTCGGGTATGGGCACGGCGGAGATCAGCGCTTGGGTGTAGGGGTGACGAGGGTTTTCATATAGGTCCTTGCGGTTTGCCACTTCCATAACCCGGCCCAGATACAGCACCAGAATACGGTGGCTGATGTGCCGCACCACCGACAGGTCGTGGGAAATAAATACCAGACTAAGGCCGAAATCCTTTTGCAGTTCCATCAACAGATTGACGATCTGCGCCTGAATGGAAACGTCGAGCGCGCTCACGGGCTCGTCACAGATGATCAATTTGGGCTCCAGCACCATAGCCCGCGCGATGCTGATACGCTGGCATTGGCCGCCGGAGAATTCGTGGGGGTAGCGGTTGACCATTTCCGGCGTCAGGCCCACAAGTTTCATCATGCGCCGGGCTTCATTTTTCATTTCCGCCCGCGACATTCCCTTGGCGAAGGACTTGAGCGGTTCGGTAATTATGTCGCCCACTGTCATGCGCGGGTCAAGGGAAGCGAGCGGATCCTGAAAAACGATCTGAATATCCTTGCGGTGGGCGCGCATGGCCTCGGCGTCCAATTCGTGTAGATTCTGGCCAAGCCATAGAACTTCACCGGCCGTGGCCGGCAGCAGCCGCAAGATGGCCCGGCCTAATGTCGACTTGCCGCAGCCGGATTCGCCCACAACACCGAGGGTCTGTCCCGGCGCCAGATCAAAACTCACACCGTCCACGGCCTTGAGCATCACGGTGTTCCGCCCCAGCACGGCATCCACTAGCCCCCTGCTCTTGATGGGAAAGTGCACGCGCAGATCGCGCACTGAAAGAGCGGCGTCACTCCCCGTCATGCCGCCGCCCCTTCAAGGCTGTTGCGGTGGCAGGCGGTGCCGCGGCCTTGCGCCGTTTGCCGCAGCAGGGGCCGGTCGCTCAGGCAACGTTCGGACGCGTATGAGCAGCGCTGCTCAAACGCGCAGCCCTCAGGCAGCCGTTGCAAGTTGGGGGGCTGGCCGGGAATCGTGGAAAGTTCGTTCTGTTCGGTTTCGTCGATGCGTGGCATGGACTGCAACAGACCTTGCGTGTAGGGGTGCTGCGGGTCGTAATAGATCTCCCGAATGGTGCCGGTTTCGACGATGCGGCCCGCATACATGACGATGACCCGATCGCAAAGTCCTGCGACCACGCCCAGGTCATGGGTGATCATCACGATAGCGGTATTCAGCGTCTCCCTGAGGCCCGCGAGCAGGTCGAGAATCTGCGACTGAATGGTTACATCAAGGGCGGTCGTGGGCTCGTCGGCAATCAACAGGTCCGGCTCGCACAACAATGCCATGGCGATCATCACGCGCTGGCGCATGCCGCCGGAAAATTCGTGGGCGTACTGATCAAAGCGCTTTCGCGCCTCGGGAATTTGCACGTGCTCCAAAATTTCAATCGCCCTGTTGCGGGCGCTGGCTTCATCCATACCCTTATGGCGCACCAGTACCTCGGTCATCTGCTTGGAAATCTTCATATAGGGATTGAGCGAGGTCATCGGGTCCTGAAAGAT
>CAYOOG010000043.1:1889-18184 GCA_964405515.1 uncultured Alphaproteobacteria bacterium
TCATGGTCATGGCGTTACCGCGTATGCGGTTGAGCCGCGCCGTTTCCATGCCTAAGAGTTCCTCGCCCTTGAATCTGACGCTGCCCGCAGCATTACCGTTGCTGGCCAACAGCCCCATGATCGACATGAAAACCTGGCTTTTGCCTGAACCGGATTCGCCCACAATGCCAACAGATTCGCCTTCGTCGATATTGAAGCTGAGATCGCAAACCGCGGCCACTCCGCCTTCGGGCGTGTCGAACCGCGTGTTCAGATTATCGACTGACAATAGTGCGGACATCATCGATCCTTGGGGTCGAGGGCGTCACGCAACCCGTCGCCGATAAAATTGAGGCAAAGCAACGTCGTCGCCAAAAAGAAAGCCGGAAATGCCAACTTCCAGGGGGCGGATTCCATTTCCCTCGCGCCTTCACTGATCAAGACGCCCCAACTGGTGTCCGGCTCCTGCACACCCAGCCCCAGGAAACTCAGGAAAGATTCGGTCAGGATCACAGCCGGGACCAGCAGTGTCATATAGACAATCACCGTGCCCAGCGTATTTGGGATGATGTGCCGGAGAATAATCGACCAGCCCGAAACGCCGGAGGCATGCGCCGCCTCGATAAACTCTTTCTGCTTTATGGACAGGGTCTGGCCGCGCACAATGCGCGCCGTGTCGAGCCAATTGATGGCGCCGAGCGCAACGAAAATCAGATAAATGTTGCGTCCGAAAAAGACCATCAGAAGAATGACAAAGAACATGAAGGGCATGGCGTAGAGAATGTCCACCAGCCGCATCATCAGATTGTCCGTGCGTCCGCCGACAAATCCCGCCGTGGCGCCATAGGTAACGCCGATAAAAATGCTTACCATCGCGGCGACGATACCGACCATCAACGAAATGCGCCCGCCGTGCATGGTGCGCACCAGCAAATCCCGGCCATTAGCGTCGGTGCCGAAGTAGAAACCGGCCTCGAAATCCGGCGGCACGTTCATGTAGTCCCAGTATATTTCGTCGAAAGGGTGGGAAATAATGAACGGACCGAAAACGCAGGCGATGGTGATAAAACCCAAGATGATAATGCTGGTCACGGCGGCTCTGTTGGCGAGCAAGCGGCGCAGGGCATCCGCCCACAGGCTGCGTCCTCTGATTTCCCTAACCGCGTTGGTATTCGCCGTCACATCAGTCATAGCGGACCTTGGGATCGAGCCAGCCGTAAATCAGATCGACGATCAGATTGGCTAGAATCAAGAGAATACCGATGAAGACCACCGTGCCCATGACAAGGGTGTAGTCCCGGTTAAGCGCACCCTGCACGAAGTAACGGCCGATACCTGGCAGGCTAAAAATCTGTTCGATGACCACGGACCCGGTGATAATGCCCGCGGTTGCCGGGCCCATGAAGGTGACCACTGGCATCAAGGCACCCTTCAAGGCGTGGCGCACGATAATGGCGTGCTCGGAAAGGCCCTTGGCGTGGGCGGTGCGAATGAAGTTGGAGTGCAGCACCTCGATCATGGAGCCGCGTGTTAGGCGGGAGATTATTGCGATATAGGGCAGGGACAGGGCGGCCACGGGCAGAACCATGTGGCGTAGGGCCCCGTCATTCCAGGTCGCCACGGGCAGCCAGCCCAGATAGACGCCGAAAATCAGACTGAGAAAAGGCGCGACCACGAATACGGGCACGGCGATTCCGAACATGGCCACGGTCATGACCGTGTAATCGGTGGCCGTGTTCTGGCGCAAGGCGGCAACGGAGCCCAGAGTCGTGCCGACGAAAAACGCGATGAGTATGGCCGACAGGCCGATCTGGGCGGAGACGGGAAAACCCTGCCAAAGCAGTTCGGTGACCGTGTGGTCCTTGTATTTGAAGGACGGCCCGAAGTCTCCTTGCAGGAGGTTCAGCAGATAGCGGCCGTATTGTTGATAGAGCGGCTCGTCCAGATGATAGGCCTTCAATAGGTTGGCCTCGATCTCCGGCGGCAGTTGCCGCTCCTGGTCGAAGGGGCCACCGGGTGCGGCGCGGATCATGGAAAAGGCGAGAGTGATGATGATCAGAAGGGTAGGGATGCCACCCAGAATTCTTCTCACCGCGTACGCGAGCATCGGCGCTGATCCCCACCCGTTTCTGTGACCGACAAAGGGCCTACGGCGCGATTTATGGCATCTTGGCCGTCCCGTGGCCACCGCTAAGTACGGCCATCAGGAATTGTTGATTCACGGGAAAAGGCGCATGATATCTGGGGTTTAGCCGTGATTCTCCCTACACGGCGGCGGATCGCTGGGTTAGGGTGGCTCAAGGCGGCGATTGACCGGGACTTGTCGCTTATGGCCGGGAAATGTCGAGAATGAGTTTCGAGCACAACATTGATGGCTGCGTAAGCAGTTCGGATAGGAAGGACTTGCAACTGCATGTGGACAGGGGCGCTACCTGTCTTGAGCGGCTGCGCGTCGCCCGGGCGGATGGAACCATGCCCGTGCTCACGATTCCGGCCGATGATGACGCACGCTCCGCCCTGGCGCCCACGGCTCAGTGTTTTCGCGACGACTTCGATGATGTTGTTGTGCTCGGCATGGGCGGCGCCAGCATGGGCGGGCAGGCCATTCTGGGTCTCCTGCCGGGGAGCGAGCGAAAGGCGGGGCCGGAGGTACACTTTGCCGACAATATTGATCCGGCCATCATGGCGGCGTTGCTTGAGCGCCTCGACTGGCCGCGCACCGGGGTAATCGCCATTTCAAAGTCCGGCAACACGGCGGAAACCATAAGCCAATTCCTCATCGTGCTGTCGGCGCTCGGTAAGAGCCAGGGCAGTGTGCATTATCCGCACCACTGCCTGGTTGTGACCTCGCCCGGTGATTCCGTTCTGCGCCGCCTGGCGGAAAAACACAATATTCCGCTGCTCGACCATGACCCGGACTTGGGCGGGCGGTTCTCGGTGTTTTCCCTGGTCGGGCTTTTGCCGGCCCTGATCGCCGGGCTTGATATCGAAGCCCTTTGCGCCGGCGCCGTGGATGTACTCGACGCCACACTGGCCGAGGGCGTGACGGAACCGGAGGCCCTGGTGGGTGCGGCGCTCAACGTTGCCCTGGCGGAACGTGGTTTCGGCGTAAACGTGCTTTGGCCCTACTCGGACCGGCTGCGGCTCTTCGGCGACTGGTACCGGCAATTGTGGGCGGAAAGCCTGGGCAAGGAAGGCAAGGGAACGCTGCCCGTGACCTCCCGCGGCGCCGCCGATCAGCACAGCCAGTTACAGCTTTACCTGGACGGTCCCGCCGACAAGATGTTCACCTTTATCTTGCCGGACACCGAGGGGCAGGGGCCGGAGATCGAGACCATGCTCGCCGACGATGCGGCGCTCGAATATTTGCAGGGGCACCGGTTGGGTGACCTGAAGGCGGCGGAAGCCCGCGCCACGGCGGATATTCTGAAGGCCAAGGGTTGCCCGGTGCGGGAGTTTCGTTTCCCTCGTTTGGATGAACGGGCTCTTGGCGCCCTGTTGATGCATTTCGTGTTGGAGACATTGATCGCGGCGGATCTCCTTGGGATTGACCCCTTCGGGCAGCCGGCGGTGGAAGAGGGCAAGGAACGCGCGCGGGCGGCTCTTTCAACACGGGCAAAATGACCTCGCCACCAATCCGCTTTGTCCAGGGAAGGTTTGGTCTGCTCTACGCCACCATGTTCATGGTTATCGGCGTTCGCGTTCCCTATTTCCCTGTGTGGCTCGAATCGAGGGGGTTGGGGCCGGTAGAGATCGGCGTGGTGCTGATGGTCACGGCGCTTACGCGCATGGCGGCCTATCCGGTTACCGCAAGCATCGCCGACCGGAGCGGAGACCGGCGGCGATTGATCGTGATTTTCGCTTTCATAGGCACCGTGTTTGGGATGTTTCTCCTGCCCATGCACACCTTTTGGGGCATTGCGCTGGTAACGGCTCTCTGGAGTTGCACCTTTCCCATGATCATGCCGCTGTGTGAAAGCCTGGCCATCGCCGTCGCCTACGAACGCAAACTCGATTACGGGCGCTTTCGCCTCTGGGGGTCCATCAGCTTCATCGTTGCCGTTGTCGGCGCGGGCCAGTTCTTGCCGGGGCGCGCCGCCGATTTCATACTTTGGCTCATTATTGCGACCCTGGCCTTAACGGCGATATCGTCGCTTTTGATCCCTGAGGATCCCCGACCACCGCAGGCCGTCGCCGAGGGGCGGCAGGCCTTGCGTCGGGTCTTCATTCTGGCGCTGCACCCGACATTCCTGGTTTTCTTGTTGGCCATGGGACTGATTCTGGGCAGCCATGCCGTATTCTTTGGGTTTGCCACCTTGCATTGGCGGGCTTTGGGTTTCAGCGGCTTGGCGGTGGGCATCCTGTGGGCCGCGACGGTGGTTGCGGAGGTTGGGATATTCGCCGTCAGCAACCGTATCGTGGATTGGCTGGGGCCGGTTCGGCTGATAGCCATAGCGGGTGTCGCCTGCGTCCTGCGTTGGGGGCTGAGTGGTGTCGCCACGGATTTTTGGATCCTCCTGCTGCTGCAAGTCCTCAACGGCCTGACCTATGGTGCGGCGCATCTCGGCGCCATTCATTTCATCGCCCGCGCCGTGCCGCCGTCCGCCGCCGCCTCGGGCCAAAGCCTGTATTCGGCCATTTCCATGGGCGCGGTCATGGGGTTGGCGAGCTTTGGCGCAGGGTTTCTCTATGAGGCCTATTCCGGTGGCGCCTATCTCGCGATGGCGGTGCTTGCGGCTCTCGGCATGGTGTTCGTTGCCGCTCTCGGCCGACGCTGGGACGGCGGCGCCGTGACGATCTGATCATTCCCCCCGCCGGAAAATGATGGAGAAGTTGTTTGCCGGCATGGCGATGATGTGTGTGAGAAAAAATCCATTGGATTCAGCCACTTCTGTCACTTTCTTCAAGTCGCGCACGCCCCAAGCCGGGTCCTGGTCCCTGAGCCAAAGGTCGAAGTCGATATTGCTCGGTGCCGTCTGCACACCATCCACAAAGAACGGCCCGTAAAGGCAAAGCACGCCACCGGGGCCTAACAGTTTCCCCGCGCCGCTCATGAGGCCAAGGCAAGCTTGCCACGGTGCAATGTGAATCATGTTGATGCAGACCACGGCCGCGACCGGGTCTCCGAAATCAAGCTCATGCCAGTCGGGCCGGGTGACGTCGATGTCGAGGGGTGGGTTGATATTGTTGACGCCCTCATTGGCGGTCCAGGCGGCAATACTCTCTCGGCTTGCAGGTTCCGGGTCACTTGGCTGCCAGGTTACGCCGCCGAGGCGGGGCGCCAGCCACGCAGCGTGCTCGCCCGAGCCGCTGGCGATCTCCAGAATCAGGCCCTCACCGGGCAGATGGTCGCGCAGGACATCGAGCATGGGTTCGCGGTTGCGCGCCGTTGCCGGGGCGTATACCCGCTTATCCTGATCGTTGCCGCTCATTAGGCTCAGTCAAGCCGGAAAACGTCGACGGTGTCTGCCGAGCCTGGTGCGACGTGACTCCCGGCGGGGGCCGGTGAGTATTCCGGGCCCAGGGCGTCCGCAGTGGCCGCGCCCGCGAGAATTATCGCATCATCGTCCGGCCCGGCGACCTGTTTGCATAGCTCCTGTATGCGTTGCGCCAGATTAACGGTCTCACCGATGATCGTATAGGCCAAGCGCCCGGCCGCTCCAACCTTCGCGGCGATGACCTCACCGCTATGCAGACCTATTTTCACCTGCACCGGGGACTGGCCCTGTTCGCGGCGCAAGTCGTTCTCGTAGCGTATGGCTTCGGCGACAGCGAAGGCGGCACGGGCGGCACGCCGGGCGTGGTCCGGCTGCTCCGTGGGGGCACCCCAGAAGGCGATCACGCCGTCGCCGACAATCTTGTCGACGGTCCCGTCCTCGGCCTCGACACACTCCGTTACCAGGGCGAAATGCTGGTTGAGAAACGCGGCGGTTTCATGAGCCGACATAAAATCAGCGAGCCGGGTAAAATTGCTGATATCGGAATACATCACCGTGACCACGCGCTTCTCGGCCTCGTCTGCTCCTGATTGCTTGAGCCGTCGCAACATTGCCGTGGGGATATAGGCTTCCATCATGCGAAAATCCCGAGCCATGGCGTTGAAGGCGGCAGCCGCATGGTGCAATTCGCTGATGATGCTGTCGGGTACGTCCAGCCCCAAGGGTGCGCGAAATTCCCCAAGGTTTCGGGCGACTTTGGAGGTGCCCACAATCGGGCGCGCGACGATGTACCCCAAATAGGCTGCGCCCAGCGCGGCGGCGAGCAGGACCAGGGCAATTGCATACCAAACCCCACCCAAGCTTGCCGCCTCGTCTCCCAAGGTGCCTGCCGAAGACCAAAGGACCAAAAGCAGCACCAAGCCGACGGCGGCAAGCAGCAGCCCGACCAGGGACAGTGACAAGATAAACCAGAGCGGTAGGCGAAGCCCAAACCGGCGCCATATGGCCTCTTTTGTCTCGTTGGGAACTTCCGTCGGGTCGCTCATGCCGCCATGGTAGCAGAGACCGTGTTCAGCCCCAAAGCTCCGGCTTTGGCGGAAAGACCTTGCCATCCTGGTAGCACAGGCCGTTGGTCCGGTCCTTGGCCAAGATCAGGGGGCCGTCGAGGTCCACGAATTTGGCGCGGTTGGCAAGCAAGGTTGCCGGGGCCATGGCCAACGACGTGCCGACCATGCAGCCGACCATTATGCCCAGGCCCGACTTTTCGGCGGTATCGGCCAATTTCAGGGCTTCGGTCAGGCCGCCGGTCTTGTCGAGCTTGATGTTGACGAATTCGTAGCGTCCGGCGAGTTCGGGCAAGGTCGCCCGGTCGTGGCAGGATTCGTCGGCGCAGAGCGGTACCGGGCGCGCCATGCCGTCGAGGATTGCGTCCTCGCCTGCGGGCAGGGGCTGTTCGATCAGTTCCACACCCAGGGCCGCGAAGGCCGGGCCAAAACAGTCGAGTTGCGCGCGCGTCCAAGCCTCGTTGGCATCAACGATCAGCCGCGCCTCGGGCGCCGCAGCGCGCACAGCTTGCATGCGTTCAAGGTCGTTTTCCCCACCCAGCTTGACCTTGAGCAACGGTTGCGCGACGGCCTCCGCAGCGGCCCGGGCCATGTCGTCCGGTGTCCCCAGGCTGATCGTGAAAGCGGTTATCACCGGGGCCGGCGCGTCCAGATCTGCAAGATCCCAGGCCCGCCGGCCTGCCAATTTAGCTTCCAAGTCCCAGAGCGCGCAGTCGGCGGCGTTTCGCGCCGCACCTGGGGGCAGCAGCGATTGCAGCGCCGCTCGTTCAATATCACCGGTCAGGCTTTCGATTTGACCGCGGACGCTTTCGACGGATTCTCCGTAGCGCGGGTAGGGCACGCATTCGCCGTGGCCGACAACGCCGTTCTGCCGGGCTTCGGCCACCACAACATTGGCTTCGTTTCGGCTGCCGCGGGAAATCGTGAAGGTTCGGCCGAAGGGCCAGACTTCGTGTTCGACGCTTAGTTGGGCCATAGCTCGATCAGGCGGTCTGCCAGAGGCGCGACCCCGGTTCGTATGGGATCGACACATGGTAAATCCAAATCCGCGGACAGGTCGTTAAGCAGGGCCAACGCGGCTCCTTCCTCCAGGGCCGATGTATTCACGGCGACCCCGATGCATTGGGCGTCGGGGTTCGTCAGCCGCGCCGCCTTGACGTTCACGTCGATGCAGTCGGGGATTTCCGGCAACGGGCAATTCGGCAGCCCCCGCATGTGTTGCCGCGTCGGCTCGTGGCACACGACCAGCGCATCCGCCTGGGCGCCGTGCAACAGCCCCAGGCTGACGCCCGCGTAGGACGGATGAAAGAGTGATCCCTGACCTTCAATCAGATCCCAATGACCGGCCTCATTTTCGGGCGAGATCCACTCCGTTGCGCCGGAAATGAAATCCGCGACCACGGCGTCCACCGAAACACCGGCTCCGGCGATCAGAATTCCGGTCTGGCCCGTGGCTCTGAAATCCACATTAACGCCGCGCGCCCGCAACTCTCGCTCCATGGCCAGGGATACGTACATCTTGCCGACCGAGCAATCCGTGCCCACGGTCAATAGGCGGCGGCCCCGCCTTGGGGCGCCCGTGCCCACGGCGAAACTGCGGTCGGGAAGGCGCACATCGAACAATTGTCTGCCCGCGTCTGCTGCGGCATTGGCGATTTCATCAACAGATGCCAGGCTAACGTGCAGACCGCTTGCGACGTCGAGGCCGGCCTGCAGCGCTTGGCAGATTGCATCCGTCCAGGATGCGGGCAGCACGCCGCCGGCGTTGGCGACGCCGATGATCATGGTCTTTGCCCCTGCCGCCAAGGCCTGTTCCAGGGACATATCCGCGAGGCCCACATCAGCCCGGCAGCCGTCGAGACGCAACTGTCCAACACAGGATTCAGGGCGCCAGTCAACAACGCCCTGGCCGGTCTTTGCCGCCAATTGATCTCGGGCATCCCCAAGAAATACCAGATAAGGCCGCTCAATTTTCACTGTTGATCTCCGCCTGAAATCGCTTGATCTCTGCCTGAATATACTCGCCAGATCCGGCGTCTGCCCAGGCACGGTGATCGCCCTTGGCATAGGCGAGCGCGTTCTGGTGGTAAATGGAGGCATTCAATTTGTTGGCGATCCGATTGTCCTTGGTTTTTAAGACCTTGGCCGGAGATCCTGCAGCGATGGAATTGTCCGGAATGACCGTGCCCTCGGTCACGATGGAATTGCCTGCAACAATGCAGTTATCGCCGATCACCGCGCCATCCATGATCGTCGCGTTAATGCCGATCAGGCAGTTATTGCCGACTTTGCAGCCGTGCAGGGTTACGTGATGGGTAATGGAACAGTGCACGCCGACCTCCACCGGTACGCCCGGACCGGAATGAATCATGACGAAATCCTGCAGGTTTGTGTAAGCGCCGACCTCAATGTGCTCAACCTCGCACCGGATGACGGCGTAGGGCCACATGGAGGCGCCCGGCCCAAGGCTGACCTTGCCGTAAATCAGCGCTGTCGGGTGTACAAAAGCGGCCTGCTCCACGTCCACTTCGGGCCCGAATTCGCCCCATTGGGTCATTTGCCGCGTCCCCATGTCAGTCTTCGCTCAGGTGTGATTCGCGGGTACAATATCCCGGGCCGCCTGCAAGTCATAGGCGGGATTTGGTGTGGAATGAAATGACCCAGAACCTGATTATTTCCATAAAGGGCGCCGATCGTCTGGGGTTGGTGGCGTCGGTTGCGGCCCGTCTTTTCGACCTGGGTGGCAACATTGGGGATGCCTCATTCGCCGTTCTGGGCACGGCCTGCGAATTCTCCTGTGTCGTCGAGATGCCGGCGGCGGTAAAGAAGTCGGATGTCGAGCGGGATCTTGCCGCCCTGCCGGAGTTGCAGGGTACCGAGCTCTCGATCAGCGACTTCCAGCACGCGCCCGAAAGGGACGAGAGCGGGCACATCACTCATCGTATCCAGGTCAACGGCAGCGATAAACCGGGCCTGATCGCCCGGATTACCGAGGTATTCGTGGCCCACGGCGCCAATCTCGTGCGCATGAATTCATGGCGAAAGGGCGAGGACTCCGTCTATGTCACACGGTTTGCCGTATCCATTCCGCCGGAGCGCAGCAACGCCTGTCTGGCCGCCGTGGCCAACACGGCTGGTGAGTTGCAACTAATTTGTACTTGGCGGGAAGTCGGTTGAACGGGAAATAACGTGTTTATTCGTGCGTCTTTCCGTTTTCGTGCCAGGCGCGCACCCGGGCTTCGCCCTCGGTGATTTCCTCCTCGGACATGCGGGACAGTAGCGCCTTGCGGTTCTCGATGGCCTGGGCGTGACCTTTTTCGGCGGCAAGAGAGACCCATTTGAACGCTTCCACATCGTTCTTCAGTACGCCTTGGCCGCGGGCATAGCGGGTGCCGAGGCTGTTCTGCGCCTTGGCGTACCCCTGGTTCGCCGCCATACGGAACCACTTGGCCGCTTCCGTCGCGTCCTTCTCTACGCCCTTGCCGTCCCGATAAGCCTTGCCGACGTTGTATTGCGCATTGGGCAGGCCTTGCTCGGCGGCGCCCAAATAGAGCTTAAACGCAGCGACCACGTCGCGCGCCACGCCGAGGCCATAGCCGTACATCTTGCCCAGAGTGTATTGCGCCCTCGCCAAGCCCTGGTCCGCCGCCTTGCGCAACCATCTGATGGCTGAAAGGTAATCGGTCTGGCCCCCTTGGCCGCTGATATTGGCCAGCGCCAGATTGTGCTGGGCTTCGGGAATGCCGTTTTCGGCAGCCTTTTCCCACCATTGCATGGCGGCGATCCTGTCTTGGGGCAGGCCCTTGCCTTCGTCAAACATCACGCCGATGTTGAATTGGGCGCGGCCGTCGCCATCTTCAGCCAAGGGTATCCATTCCGCGAGGGCCAAGGCGAATTCGCCTTTCTGATAGGCCCGCCAGCCGGTCTCAAAGTCTCCAGTGCGAGCCTCGGCCGATGAAATGCCGATGATCAAGGCCGCCAAGAAGACGGCATGGCCGATGCCGCAAAAACGCTTAAACCACTGCTTCAAGTTCCGGAAACCCCTCAACAGGCCTGAAAAACCCCGACTTCAGGCTTGGCGGCTGGGCCGGCAGCCGCTGTGTGCGGGCCCGCAGCGCCTGCAGAAGCCCTTCCATGCCTTGACCCTTGATAACTGACGCGAATTCCTCGCGTTGGGTAGAGGCCATGCTTATACCCTCAATGATAACGTCAATGATACGCTGTTGGCCATCCCTAGTGCGCACCCGCCAATCTGTCTTCACCGGCGGCGCATCGGGCCGGATGATACTGGTTCGCACCAGAACGTCGCCCTTCTTGCCTATGGGGCGGGCGCTACCGAAACGAAACTCCTCGTCGGTATAGCCCCCCAAGAGGGATGAATAGGTCTTGACCACGAATTCGCCGAATAGCCGTTGATAGTCGTCTCTTTGCTCCTGGCTGGCCTTGCGCCAATGGCGGCCGAGGACGAAACGGCCGATGAGCGCCAGATCGAAATTTGCCCGCAGGAGCCGGCGGAAGATCTGCTCCCGCTCCTCGAGCGAAGAATCTGACGCTCGCAATATTTGCATGGCATTCTCAGCCAGGCTGGTAATCAGCGCCGTGGCTTTGTCCAGGCGCGCCTGATCGACAGCGAACTCCGCCGCCACCGAAGCATGACCGGTAATCAAGATCGCGGCGCTGGCAGCCATGATCAGATTTCGCCGGGTAATCACTGGACCGGACCCGCTGCCTACTTTGTCTCAGCCACGTAGACGCCGCCCCAGTCGGGGTCCGGGGGGTCGTTGCGGTAAGCGGCGATCCGTTCGGCGTAAAGGTCGTACAGCGCGGTCAAGGGCTTGGCGTTGCGGCGGCATTTGATGATTAAACTGACGGCGCGGTCCCAATCCATGTCGCGATAAGCTTCCAACATTTCCATGTGAGGAACTTTGAGGTCATCCAGAGCCAGACCGCTCCCGTCCGCGGGCAAGAGACCGTAGACGCGAACAGCTTCCTTCTTACCTTTGACGGCGATGAGATCCAGCTCAAGCGTATTGTAGTCATCATCCTTGATGATCTTGTAGGTGTCCTCGCCCAGGATGATATCGATGCCGTAATTCTTGGACTGGCCTTCAAGCCGCGATGCCAAATTTACGGCGTCTCCCAGCACCGAGTAATCAAATCGTTGTTCCGATCCCATATTGCCGACGACACATTCCCCCGAATTGATGCCGACGCCCATATTCATGGAAATAAGGGGCTTATCCTCGGCCTCCGCTTCCTCGCGTAATTGCTTATTCAGTTCGTCGAGTTTCTCGAACATGACAAGAGCCGCATCGCAGGCGTGGCGGACGTGGTCGGGGTCATCCAGCGGTGCGTTCCAAAAGGCCATAACGCAATCACCCATGTATTTGTCGATCGTTCCCTTGCGCGCCAAAATCGCGTTGGTCATGGGTGTGAGGAATCTGTTGATGAGCCGGGTCAGGCCTTGAGGATCGCCCTGAAACAATTCGGAAATGGGTGTAAATCCCCGGATGTCACAGAATAGAAAAGTCATTTCCTTTCGCTCGCCGCCCAGTTGCAGCCGGTCGGGCTCATCGGCCAACTGCTCGACAAGCGCCGGCGAGAGGTATTGGCCAAATGCGTCCCGAACCTGTTGCTTTTCCGCTTCCGTTCGCAGATACCCGATCAATGTACCGGTCAGATAGAGCGCCAGGATCACGATCGCCGGACCGATGGGGTCGAAAAGCCAAAG
The DNA here is from genome assembly GCA_964405515.1 of uncultured Alphaproteobacteria bacterium. GTDB lineage: Bacteria > Pseudomonadota > Alphaproteobacteria > JAPYRI01 > JAPYRI01 > CAYOOG01. The sequence goes on from CAYOOG010000043.1 coordinate 14,102, forward strand.
GTGATTCAAATAAAGGTACCAGGACGCGCCAATGGCCCCAGCCACCGCCACTCCCGCCGCAGTGACACCCCATACAGCACTAACGCGGTCGAGAATGAATACCAGGAAAAGACCGACCACCAGCAGGTAGAAAAGCTCCAGTCCCAGGGCCCAGTCCGGGCGCTGCAGGAAATGGCCCAATAGAATCTGCTCGACGGCCTGGACGTGAACCTCAACACCGGCCAAAACCGGATTGAGTGGCGTGACCCGTAAATCCTTCAGCCCCGCCGCCGTGGTCCCAACGAACAAGATTTGGCCGGCAACAAGAGAGGGATCGAAATCGTCAGTGAAAATTTTCCAAGCCGGTATCCGGCGCGACGGGACATCTTCGGTATAGTGAATCCATATCTGGCCTTCAGCGGTGGTCGGGACGATTATGCCACCGATCCTGATATTGTTGATGCCGGTGTGTTCGCCAAAGGCGGTTTCCATATTAGCGCCCGATGATTTAATCAAGTAAGTGCTGGCGCCTTGGGCAACGCGCAGAGCCTCTGCCGACAGCGACGGGTAAAACTGGTCACCAAGGCGCAGTATGATGGGGACGCGGCGGATGACGCTGTCCTGTTCGGGTACCAGATTGAAAGTACCGTTTCCGCGGCTCGCCTTTTCGATACTCTCTAAATTGGGCGCAGCCCCGGAGAAATTTGCGACAAAGGAGCGCGGATCGTCGCCGGCGTGAGCGAAGCCCGCCTTGACTTTGGGTGCGCGCTCCGTTTGCGTCTGCGTTAGCACGAATCCGGTGACCGTATTCGCCTGGGCCAATACGTCGGCGAACACCGCGTCGTGATCTGGCAGCCCGGTGATCGCTTCTCGCAACTCGGGTCGACTGTTGCCTGCGTCCCACATTGGGAGAATTTGATTTGGCGAAGTTCGATCCGGCTCGGCAAAAACAATATCGAACGCCAGCGCGGCAGCGCCCATGTTCGCGACGCGCGCGACCATTTCTGCAAGGATCGTTCTCGGCCAGGGCCACTGGCCAAGCTTCTTCATGGATTCTTCGTCAATATCGATGTATTTGACCGGGACCGGCTCGTATTGCCTTGGCTCGATGCGCTGAAAATAATCGAAGACGCGGAATCGAAAGTCGGTAAACGCGCGGCCCGGGTCGGCGACATTGAGGGTGAGCGCTAGGATCAGTATCACCAGCGGTACGACGAGGTGGAGATTTCGTCTAATCCAGCGCATGCCGCATGGTAACGGACACAAGAGCCCTTTTCATCCAGTTAGAATCAATCGAGCGACGTTATTTTGGCTGTGCAAAAGGCTCGGCTGCTGCGTCAGTGGTCAGGCCGGACACTGAATCCAGGAGCTGCTTTGGCGTGAAGGGCTTGGCGAGGATGTCGGACGCCCCCAATTCCGCTGCCATTTTCAGGCATCTTGGGCCGTCGGCGAAGCGGCCCCCGCCGGATATGGCGATAATCTTCACATCGGGATAATCACGCTTCAGTTCCATAATAATTTCAATGCCCTCGATTTCCGGCATGATGAGGTCGGTTATCACTAGATCGTGGGGCTGTTTGCGGTAGCTGCTTATGGCAAGCCGTCCGTTTGTGGCGGCCTCGACGGAATGGCCAGCGCTTTCCAGCACCGCCTTGATCATTTCGCAGAAGATCGCATCGTCATCAATAACAAGAAATCGGCTCATCGCTGCACCTATGGCTGGAGGCGCGAGGCCCCCAGCAATCCTCTAAATGTAAGTGGTTGCGTTTGGACGGTCTGGGTCACGTCAATTCAGCGCAACCGCGATACTTGTGCTTCATGTGTCAATTACTATCCCCAAGAGATATTTAATGATTTCAGGTTGCAGAAAGGATACTAAAAAAACCCTCAATAAGCGAGAAAAAAATAGTTAACACAACCTTAGTTTATGTCCGGACATTCGGCCAACCGATTGAAAAATGGGCAAAATAAGGCCGCCGCCCAATTGGGCGGCGGTTGAAATCGTTAACCTATTTCCGACTTTGGGTGCCGTTACTGGGTCGCTTCCTCAAGATAGGCCATCACGTCAGCCATTTGCTCGGGCTTCTTGATGCCGGCGAACATCATCTTGTTCTTAGGAATATATGCCTTCGGTTTGGCGATGTACTCGGCGATTGTCGTGGAGTCCCAAACAAGGCCTCCTTCGCCCGCCGCCGTCATGGCCGGCGAGTACTTGGTGAAGCCCTCGGCGGTGCCGGCGGTACGACCAAAAATGCCGTTCAAGTTGGGGCCGATGCGGTGCTTTCCGCCAGCCTCGACGGTGTGACAGGCTTTACACTTGTTAAATACCTTCTTGCCTTTGACGGCATCTGCGGCGGTGGCGCTGCCGGCCGTCAAGGAAAGGGCGCAAGCGGCGGCCAATGCGATCAGATTCTTGTTCACTGTTGAGTTCCTCCAGTTAGCGGGGCAATAGCTTTGGGCGGCGGTTTTCTAACACAACGGCACCGGATTCCTAGCACTAATTGCCTTGCTACAAAGTTAATTCCGCCGGAAACCAGAGAAATTATTATTACTTTCGGAACTCTTCGGGCAGGAAGAACAGGTGATCTTGATCGGCAACGGCCTGATGGCATTCCGCGCAGAATGTGACGCTGGCCGCGCCTTCGCCGTTGGTAGTGCCCGCGACGGTGCCGTTGGGCATTACAAGGGTATAGCGCCAATCGCCACTATCCGCGCTAAAGCCTCTCGCCATTTTTTCCATGACAAACAGCGGCCCGGGTGACAAGGCTCCATCCGGTTTGGCGAGGAAACTGTCTTTTGCCAGGATGGCGCCCTTGCGCATCACTCCGGCGCTCTCATACTCGCCGTAAGAATTGGCCTTTGTGTTGCCGTAATTGTTGACAAAGCGGCTGCCGTGGGTCGCCGATCCATAGGGCTGCTTATTGTAGGTTTTCCAGCCGCCGTAGGATTTCGCGACTTCGAGGCCCGAGGTGGCGTAACCCGCGCTCAAGGCATCGCGCATGCAGTCATAGGCGGCCTGGGCCTTGGCGCCCGTCAACTCGACTTCTTCGGCTGCCGCGCACGGGTTGCATGGATTGCAGGGGTTGCCCGCCCCACACGGATTGTGAGCAGCGCAGGGGTTCGCCGCCGCGCAAGGATTGCAGGGATTATTCGCAGCGCAAGGATTGTGAGCGGCGCAGGGATTGCAGGGATTCCGCGCCGAGCAGGGTGCGGCGAGCGGTGCCTTGGGCACAGCCGTTAGGACAATAGCCGTGGTGCCTAGGCCCAGCAGCGCTGGTATGAGTGTGGTCGCCAGCAATCGTGCCTTGTATGACTTCATTTCGGATAAACCCTTTGCCAGTGTGCGGTCGTTACGTGGCATTATTTCCGCAACTGGCGCCGAAGTCCTTTCACGCTTGCGCGCGCACGTTCACCTCTGCGTGAGTGGGCACGCCGTCCTTGCTCGGGATTTGCGGTTGTGATAGGCGCGGGCCGTGAGGTCGGAGCGGGTTGAAATGGAATTGTCGCAGTTGGCAAAGAAACGGCTGAAGTCAATGCTGGCGGCGGGCGAAGAGATCGTCGAGTGCTACCGCGTTTTGGCCAAGACCAAGGCGAACGTCGTCGGGCAGATTTTGGAAGAACAGGATACCTTCGTCGAATGGAATCATTATCCTGATGGCGATGTTTTCGATCAGGCCACCCAATCCCAATACTATTATCATGCGCATCGCGGTGCCGAGATCGAGCATGGGCACTTTCACGTCTTTCTTCGCCAACCCGGCATGCCGCCGGGCATCAAGCCGGCCGCTAATACCGGAACCGAGGAATGGCCTTCGGGCAAGGATGCCATTTGCCATCTGATCGCCATTTCCATGGACAGGTATGGCTTTCCCATTCGCCTTTTCACGACCAACCGCTGGGTTACGGGGGAGGCCTGGTACGCCGGGGAGGATGTGCAACGAATGCTCGATCACTACCTGATCGACCACACCTGGCCATCTTGGGCGACCAACCGATGGATCAGCGCCATGGTTGCGTTGTTCCATCCGCAAATCATGCAATTGATTGAAATGCGTGACCAGGCGGTTAATGACTGGAAGGGCGCACACCCCGATCTTGATGTGC
>CAYOOG010000044.1:0-17435 GCA_964405515.1 uncultured Alphaproteobacteria bacterium
GAGTTGATCTGCTCGAACTCCGAATCGTTCAGATAAACCCAGACGCCAACGCCGGCCCCAAAGTTCATTACGACATCGGCGCGATTGGGAAGCGTTCCCGCAAACCCTGTCGCCAAGCTGCTAAATGCGCTCTCGTCAACGCCTGCCACGGCGGTTACCCAATAAGTAAATGTGGTATTGGGCGTCGCTGTCGCATCATCAAATGTAGTGCCTGTCGCTGAACCAATATTGGCCTTTACACCATCCGCCGCGGGTGCCCGATAGATGTTGTAGGAATCAGCGCCCGACACGGCGCTCCAAGAAATAACAACTTTGTCGGCGAAATCACCGTCCGTCGCGGCAACGCCATCCGGTGAAGCAATTCCGCTTATAGATCCCGCCACGGCCGCCGAGAAATTGCTGAAGGTGTCACCACCGCTTACCGACCGCACAAAATAATAGTACGTTGTGTTCGGCTGAACGCTCAAATCATCATATGTTGTTGTCGCGACTTCTCCGACAATGCTCTTGGCACCGTCCACTGATAACGCTCGTTGCACTTCGTAAAATGTCACGCCGGACGCCGCTGTCCAACCGACAGTTATCTTGTCCGAAAACGTTCCATCGGTCGCGGAAACATCGGTCGGAGGCGACAGCAGTACGCCATCATCCGAATCGCTAAAATCACTGGTCCCACCACTTCCCACGGTTTTTACCCAGTAGTAATAGATCACGCTTTCCACCGCACTTGTGTCGCTAAAGCTCGTTCCCGTTGGCGACCCAATCAGACTTCGCGTCCCCTCGAGCGAATCCGCTCGATATACCTCGTATGACGTTGCCAAGTTGGCCGCAGCCCAGGTCACTGACACCGAATCTTTCGAGGTAGCGTCACTTGCTGCGACGCTGCCCGGCGGCAACGGTATCGTTTCAAACCCCCAGTCGGCGTCGGACGACCGAACCAGCTCAAATTGACTAGTGTCGCCTGAATCTCCCTGCCCCCTTTCGCTACTTGCATTGGATCCACTGGTCCATACGGAATCGTCCGACTGAAAGGCGCCGGCGTGGGTGCTCCCCATGGCGATCTTTGTCCAAATCGTCGCCGATCCTACTTGAGTGGGCGCCCGGGCATTCGTGGTATTGCCTAAGCCCATTTCGCCTCTGCCGTTCGAACCAAACGACCATAGGGTCCCTGTGCTCTTTAGGGCCAAGCTGCTGTCGCCCCCTGCGGCAATCACCGACCAGTTGGTGTCGGATCCGGTCTGTATCGGCGCGTCTTGCGGGTTGCCATCCCCGGCATTACCAAGTCCCAGCTGGCCAAAATTGTCCCTTCCCCAGCCCCAAACAGTGCCGTCTGTGCGAAGACCCAGGGAATGTGAGGTACCGGCCGCAACTTTCGACCAGGTGAGGACAGCGCCGATCTTCACCGGTGAGTTCCGTTGCGTGGTCGTGCCATCACCCAACTGTCGACCGGTATTATCACCCCAAGCCCAAAGCTCGCCCAGACTATTCACCGCCAATGAATGATTGTCCCCGGCGGCGATGGCCGTCCAATTGGTTGCCCCGCCAGATTCCTGGACCGGCGCCGTGCGCTGAGTTGTTGATCCGTCGCCCAACTGTCCCTTCGAATTGTCTCCGAATGCCCAAATCGTCCCATCGCCTTTAAGAACCAGAGTATGGCCGCCGCCTGCCGCAACCTTTGACCAGGTCGCGATGACACCTACCTGAGTAATAGACGAGAGGCTTGTCGTGTTTCCCTGCCCCAACTGGCCGCTGCCGTTGGCGCCCCAGGTATAAAGCTTGCCGCCGGCAACCCCTGCGGAATGACTCTGCCCGGCGGCGATCGCGGTCCAGGTTGCCAGGGCACCGGCCTGAACAGGTTCGTCGCGCTGTGTGGTATCGCCCAGCCCCAACTGGCCGCTGCTATTGCCACCCCATGACCAAAGGGTGCTGTCGGCTTTGACGGCCAATGTATGTGACTGGCCTGCCGCGATCTCCGCAGCCGTGGCAACGCTGCCGGCGGCCCAGCCCCCCAGACCGAGGACCAGCGAAACAATGGACAAGAATCGGCGTGAAGCAAAAGACATTCTAATCACTCCCTTGGCGGCACGCCCGGCAGCGACCGAACTGCGGCGCAACAAGCGCGAAACCCAAGAATACGACCGGCAAAAGCCTCCAGGCAAATGAATTGATACGCGCCGGTAGCGAACGAAGCCAGAAAAACCATTATAAAGCAAGAGCTTGAGTATTTCCCAATCAAATAAATTAGCACCGATGCAACCATTAATGGCGGTTCAACGTGGGATTGCCGGCCAATCTCCGGCCTAAACGGGCATAATCCACTGTAACGGCGCTGTCCCGAGGGCGGGGCTCCCTCTATGGCGGAGCCCGCGATATAGTGTGTTCCTAACTGACCGGTCGCGGCGCATGCACCGCAAACATTCGACGAGCCAATATGAGCAACGGCAAGGCCGAAAAACACACGGACAAGATCACGCCTCGGCCTGCCTGGGTTAAGAGCGAGGGTGGCATTCCATTCGAACTGGTCAGCGAGTTTACACCGGCTGGCGATCAGCCACAGGCCATTGCCGATCTGCTCAAAGGTTTGGAAGAGGACGAAATGAGTCAGGTTCTGCTGGGCGTCACTGGCTCCGGCAAGACCTTCACGATGGCCAAGATCATTGAGGCCACACAAAGGCCCGCCTTGATTATCGCGCCCAACAAGACGCTGGCGGCCCAGCTTTACGGTGAAATGAAGGCGTTCTTCCCAAACAACGCCGTGGAGTACTTCGTCTCGTACTACGATTATTATCAGCCTGAGGCTTACGTACCGCGCACCGATACCTTTGTCGAAAAAGAGGCGTCCATCAACGATCAGATCGATCGCATGCGCCATAGCGCCACTCGTGCCCTATTGGAACGCGACGATGTCATTATTGTCGCAAGTGTGTCCTGTATTTACGGCATCGGCGCCGTAGAGACGTACTCCAACATGGCGACGGAGCTAAGTACCGGGAACACCGTGGATCGGGCCGAGTTGCTAAAACGATTTGTCACCTTGCAATATAAACGAAGCGATCATGCCTTTCAGCGCGGAACTTTCCGCGTCCGCGGCGACACCGTCGAATTGTTCCCCGCGCACTTGGAAGACCGCGCCTGGCGGTTTTCCTTATTTGGTGACCAGTTGGAAGGGATTACGGAATTTGACCCCCTGACCGGAGAAAAGACCGCCGTTTTGGACCGGATCAAGGTTTATGCGAACAGCCACTACGTTATACCCGGGCCAACGCTCCAACAGGCGATGAAGAAAATAAAGTTGGAGCTTGCCGAAACGCTCAAGTCGTTTCAGCAGGCAGGAAAACTGTTGGAAGCGGAGCGTGTCGAGCAGCGCATTTCCCTGGATCTGGAAATGATGGCGGCCATGGGCGTCTGCCCGGGGATCGAGAACTATTCCCGGCACCTCACCGGTCGCGCTACGGGGGAGCCGCCGCCGACACTTTTCGAGTACTTGCCAGACAACGCCTTGCTTTTTGTCGACGAGAGTCATGTCGGGGTGGGGCAATTGGGGGGCATGGAGCGCGGCGACAACAAGCGCAAGACGACATTGGCGGAATTTGGATTCAGGCTGCCATCCTGCATCGACAACCGGCCACTCAAGTTCGCAGAGTGGGAGTCCATGCGTCCGCAAACCATATTTACCTCGGCCACACCGGGCCCCTGGGAATTGGAGCAAACAGGTGGTGCCTTCGCCGAGCAAGTCATTCGTCCCACCGGTCTGATCGATCCTGTCTGCATCGTCCGGCCCGTGGAAAGCCAAGTGGACGATCTCATCAACGAGTGCAAGCAATGCGCCGCCGCCGGTCATCGAGTATTGGTGACAACGCTCACCAAGAGAATGGCCGAGGACCTTACAGAGTACCTGCACGAGTGCGGACTGCGGGTGAGATACATGCACTCCGACATCGAAACTTTGGAGCGCATTGAATTGATTCGGGATTTGCGATTGGGCGTATACGACGTGCTTGTGGGCATCAACCTGTTGCGAGAGGGCCTGGACATTCCCGAGGTCGCCCTGGTTGCCATCCTGGACGCCGATAAAGAAGGCTTCCTCCGCTCGGAGACCTCGCTGATTCAAACCATCGGGCGGGCTGCCCGGAATGTTGATGGCCGCGTCATTCTTTACGCCGACAAGATGACCAATAGTCTCAAGAAAGCCCTGCAGGAGACGAACCGTCGGCGGGAAAGGCAGCAAAATTACAACGCTGCACAGGGCATTACGCCTGAAAGCATAAAAAAGAATATCGGCGACATTCTGGGCAGTATCTATGAAGGCGACCATGTCCTGGTCGAAACCGGTGATGAGGGTACTGTCCATCTGGTCGGGGATAATCTTCGAGCCCATTTGGAAGGACTGGAGAAGCGCATGATGGAAGCCGCCGGAAACCTGGAATTCGAGGAAGCCGCGCGCCTGCGCGACGAGGTCAAACGTCTCAAGGACAATGAATTGCTGGTCGCGAACGACCCTCTCTCGCGGGCCCATTCCGCGCCACAGCCAAAGGGGCGGTCCGCGGCCGGAAAGCCCGGCACACGCCAATACAAACGCAAGCGAAACCGCAAGAGGCAGATGTGACCCCTTACCCCGCCAACGGAGGCTCGGGCCCTCATGCCTAAGGGGCTCATCGGGTTCTCCAAGCTTCTCGCCGAGTCAGGCCGGGACATACTGCCTATCGTCCTGGTTGTCGGGTTTTTCCAACTGATCGTGTTGCGCCAGCCACTGCCTAATTTGGAATCGTTGCTTTTGGGACTGTTCCTGGTGGTTCTTGGGTTGACCTTTTTTGTCCAGGGCCTGGAATTGGCGCTCTTTCCGATTGGCGAGGACATGGCCGAAGCCCTGGCGAAAAAAGGCAGTCTATTTTGGCTCCTCGCTTTCGCCTTCTGCCTGGGCTTCGGCACAACGGTCGCCGAACCGGCGCTCATCGCCGTCACCGGTGAGGCGGGCCGAGTCGCCGCCGAGGCGGGGTTGGTTGGCGATACAGTGTCGGAAATCAACGAATATGCCCTAGGGCTTCGGCTGACGGTGGCGCTTGCTGTCGGTGTCGCCTTGGTGGTTGGCGTCTGGCGCATTCTTGTGGGTTGGCCCATTCATTATCTGATTATTGGCGGGTACTTGCTGGTGCTAGTGCTGACCGCGTTCGCTCCGCTGGAAATCGTGGGAATCGCTTACGATTCGGGCGGCGTGACGACCTCGACAATAACGGTTCCCCTGGTAACGGCGCTTGGCGTCGGATTGTCGACCAGCATCCGCGGCCGCAATCCTCTGATCGACGGATTTGGCCTCATCGCATTCGCCAGCCTGACGCCGATAATTTTCGTCCTGGCTTATGGAATCATTGTCTGATGGAACTCGTTCGCCAGATAGCCGGCACGACCCTTGCGACGGTCGGCGACGTCTTGCCAATCCTTATTATTCTGGTGGCATTCCGGCTGTTCGTCATCCGCCGGCGCTTGGCCAACTGGCGGCCGATCCTCTTTGGCGTCATTTATGTCCTCGTGGGGCTCTCATTCTTCCTTGTCGGGCTTGAGAAGGCGTTGTTTCCCCTCGGCGAGGTCATGGCCCGGCAGTTGGTCGAATTGGCCCTACAGTCGAATGTCGCCGAACTGGGACATGCCCCACAAATACATTGGCGCGACTTTGTCCTGATCTATTGTTTTGCCGCCGCCATCGGGTTCGCCACCACTATCGCCGAGCCTTCACTTATTGCGGTCGCCCTCAAGGCCCAGAAGGTATCAGGTGGCACTATTCACCCTTGGGGGCTGAGGATCGCCGTTGCCATAGGCGTCGCCATCGGCGTTGCCGTTGGCACCCTGCGCATCGTCATGGGCACGCCGCTGCACTACTACATCATGGTCGGATACCTGCTGATTATCCTGCAAACCATCCGCGCGAACCGATCGATCGTTCCGCTGGCCTATGACTCCGGGGGCGTTACGACCTCAACGGTAACGGTGCCATTAGTCACCGCCCTGGGACTTGGGCTGGCATCATCTATCCCCGGCCACAGTCCCTTGATCGATGGTTTCGGCCTTATCGCCTTTGCCAGCCTGTTTCCCATGATCACCGTCATGGCTTATGCGGATATCGGGGCCTGGTGGACGGGGCGGCGAAAGAAACAAGACAGAACGTAAAACCTGGAAGGAAGACATCATGCAATTTAAATTGATAATGGCTTTGGCCGATGATGAATATACCGAGGCAATTCTGACTGCCGCGCGGGACACGGGAGCCACTGGCTGCACTGTCATTTCGAGCGCCAGGGGCGAGGGAATTGAGCCTGAAAAGACTTTTTTGGGTCTGAACTTGACTGGTCAGCGGGATTTGCTCATGTTTCTGGTCGCCGAACCCTTGAGCCGCAAAATCTTGGAGGCGGTCGCCGAAGCCGGAAATTTCGACCAAACGCCGGGCTCCGGTATCGCCTTTCAAGTTGGCATTGAGGACGCCGTGGGATTAGGCTCCCAATTGGAAACCATTACCAGCGAGATAGAGGATCAGATATGACCGACGATCCCTATGTACCCGTCAAGGAAGTTATGTCGCAAACCGTGCAAACCGTGGACAGCATGGCCACGGTTCGCGAGACGCTGCCCTTGTTCAAAGAAAATCGCGTTAGCTCCATGGTGATCAAGCGGCGGCACGATGATGACGAATTTGGTATGATCTCTATTCCCGATATCGCGGAAAAAGTGATCGCCAAAAACAAGTCTCCGGACCGGGTGCAGGTTTACGAAATCATGACCAAGCCCATTCTTACCTTGCCGGCGGAGATGCACATCAAGTACGCCATTCGTCAGCTCGTGGAATTTGGCAAGAGTCGTGCCGTTGTGATCAATCACGAACGCGAGATTGTTGGGATCGTTACCTTGCGTGACATGGTTCTCCGGTACGAGCAAGAAGATCTCTAGAGCATTGTCCAACGTCCGACAGCTATGATGTACTTGCAGGTATTCGGGGGATTGGCCGCGCTTTTTATCGCCGGCGATTACTTGATTCGCGGCACTGTCTCTCTATCACGGCATTTTGGCGTTTCGGCGATGATGGTAGGACTTACCGTTGTCGCCTTTGGAACTTCCATGCCCGAAATGGTGGTCAGTGTCGACGCGGCGCTCACCGGGGCGCCCGGAATCGCTCTCGGCAACGTTATCGGAAGTAATATCGCCAACGTCTTATTGGTGCTGGGCGTGGCATCCTTTTTTTGCCCCACCAGATGCGATGCGCCCCACCTGAGGCGAAACACAGCATTTGTGATTGCTGCCAGCGGACTTCTCATTTGCATGTGCTGGTCGGGGGAATTAAGCCGATGGGAAGGCGTAATCCTGGTTTGCCTTTTACTCGCCTTCCTGACCTACGCCTCTAGGGCGGATAGTGGCGGCGCCCTCGATGAGCCGGATGTCGAGCAGTATCTGCAGGCCTCAATGACTATGACTCGGGCGATTCTAGTTACCGGGAGCGCGCTAATTGGTCTGCTTGCCGGCGCTCACTTTTTGGTCGAAGGCGCGGTCCAGATGGCGAGGTACGCCGGTATATCCGAAGCTGTTATCGGACTGACTCTGGTCGCCGTGGGAACTTCTCTGCCCGAGGTGGCGGCTGCGGTTTCCGCCGCCCTAAGAGGTCGCTGCGATGTAGCCGTGGGAACGGTCCTCGGTAGTTGTCTCTTCAATATCCTGGCCATCATGGGAGTTACAGCAAGCATTATCGCCGTACCGGTCGCTGGGCGGTTCATCCAGTTCGACCTGTGGATCATGTTTGCGGCGGCCTTGGTCTTGGCGCCCTTCATATTCAGCCGCGCTTCGATTCGCTGGTACGCGGGCGTCGCCCTACTCATTGCCTACGGGCTTTATGTGGCGGCTCTATTCAACGGTTGGGCAAGCAGCATTATTGAAATGGTGTAGGGGCGAATGGCCCAGAGACATCCGGGGACTGTTCTTATTACCGGCGCGGCCAAGCGCATCGGCGCTGCTCTGGCCGCCGATTTAGCCGCAGGGGGCTGGCGCGCTGCCATCCATTTTCACACTTCGGAGAAACAGGCCCTTGAGGTAGTTGCGGACATCGAGAAGGCGGGTGGCACAGCCACGGCCCTTCAGGCTGATCTTGGGGATGCCAGGGAGACGGCCGACCTGATGCAGCAAGCAAGCAACGCATTGGGGCCGATAAATTGCCTGATCAATAACGCATCTATTTTCCAGAATGATTCAATCAACGACGTCACGATCGACTCCTGGGAGCGGCACCAGGCTGTCAATTTACGCGCGCCTATGTTGTTGACCCGGGCATTTGCCGAGCAGGCCCTCACCACAGGGCAGGACTACAACGTTATCAACCTGCTGGATCAAAGGGTGCTCAAACCGACCCCTGGGTTCCTGTCATATACAATCAGCAAGACCGGTCTGTGGACATTGACTCAGACGCTGGCCATTGCGCTGGCGCCCGGGATTCGGGTAAACGCGATAGGGCCTGGACCGACCTTGCCCAGTTCGCGGCAGTCAGCCGAGCAGTTCGAGGCCCAATGCGCTAAAACACCCTTGGGACGCGGTCCAACTATTGACGAAATCTGCGCCACCGCGCGGTTTATACTTGAAACCCCATCGCTTACAGGGCAAATGATCGTCCTCGACGGTGGTCAGCACCTTGGACGAAACGATCCTGGCGGCTCCCATGAGATCGAGTAAGACGCGCAAACGGGAAGAAATACGATGACGGACCAATCTCAAACAGGACAAGGAACAGTATATGCCTTGGCTATTGCCGACGAATCCCGGTCCGTGCGCCACGTTTTTGTCCGGGACTTGATGGTCAACGCGCAGATTGGGGTCCACGATCACGAAAGAAACGGCGCCCAGCGCACGCGCATTAACATTGATCTTTCCGTCGGCGAACCGGAACGGCCGGGAGCCGATCGCTTGAGCGAAGTCGTTTGTTACGAAACGGTGGTCAAGGGTGTTCAGGAAATTGTCGGACTTGGGCACGTAAACCTGGTTGAGACGCTGGCTGAGCGCATTGCCCAAATGTGCCTGCAGGACCGCCGCGTCTCCACGGTCAGAGTTCGAATCGAGAAATTGGATGCCATTCCCGAGGCATCCAGTGTCGGCATTGAAATTGAACGCTCCAGAAAGAACACCTAATTCCGCAGTATTTTTAACACCTTAAGGGGTCCGTCCCACGGCGTTCCTTCGGCGCGGGCACGGCGAGTTGTGCACAGCAGGCCCAGGCATGCACTCCGTCTCGGTCAAACCGGCGACATCCCCGGCGCCGGTTCCTGATAAGGCCATTTTTCTGTTCAATTACAATGAGTTAAGTAAAAAGTCCAAAATTTGCGAAAAGCCAAGAGAGTCAGCTTCCGAGCCCGCCCTCCGCCAATTCGACGCACTTACCCACAAGGATATCCACAGAACTCGTGGGCATGTTAGATAGGCGCAGTTGCGATCACTCCAACGTACATTCGATTGGCGAAAATCCCGACGAAGCGACGTGCCGTTGATCCTTTTTCCCAATACGTGAAATTGGCCCCATGAGCAGCAACAAGCGAACAGCCGCCCGGTCTTTAAAGAAGGACGCAGCAGCCCCTAAACGGGGCCGTCAGGCGGCTTCTGGTGGCAACTCCGTGGGCAAGAAGGAATGCCGGGACGGCAGCCGGGTCATACGCGCCCATTTGGCGACCCTGCCCAAGAAGCCGGGTGTATACCGCATGCTCGACGCCAAAGGGAACGTGCTCTATGTGGGCAAGGCGAAGAGCCTGAAAAAGAGGGTTTCCAGCTACCTGAATCCGGGACGACTATCGAACCGTATTGCCCGAATGGTCATGAATACGGCCGAACTTGTTGTGGTGACCACGCATACCGAAGTCGAGGCCCTGCTCCTTGAATCCAACTTGATAAAACGCTTTCGGCCCCGCTACAACGTCCTCTTGCGGGACGATAAATCGTTCCCTTACATCCATCTTACCGGTGATCACGATTGGGTGCGGCTCACTAAGCACCGTGGTTCCCGCAAGGGGGCCGGTTCTTACTTCGGCCCCTTTGCCTCGGCAAGTTCGGTCAACAATACGCTCAATATTCTGCAGCGCGCCTTCATGCTGCGCTCTTGTTCGGACAGCGTGCTGGAGAACCGCAGCCGACCCTGCCTGCTCCATCAAATCAAACGTTGCACGGCGCCCTGCGTGGACCGCATCGGTCGGGCGGAATATCAAGCGTTGGTTCACGAGGCAGAGGAATTTCTGCGCGGCCGGAGCCATCGCATTCAAGCCAAACTGTCGGCGGGAATGCAAAAGGCCAGCGACGCTTTGGATTACGAGAGGGCGGCCGTCTACCGGGACCGCATTAAGGCGCTGACACAGATTCAGGCGCGCCAGGATATCAACGTCGATACCGTAAACGAGGCCGACGTCATTGCCGCGCACCAGGAGGCGGGGCAGACCTGCATTCAAATCTTTTTTTTCCGGGCCGGGCAGAATTGGGGCAACCGGGCATACTTTCCCCGCCACGAAAAGGACCAGGGCATCGCCGAAGTTCTGACCGCCTTTATCGGGCAATTCTACGAAAATAAAATTCCGCCGGCGCTCGTCCTTTGTAGTGAAAAACCGGATGGCCTTAGCTTGCTTGAGCAGGCCCTGGCGCACAAAGCCGAGCGGAAAGTGCGTATTAATTGCCCCCAGCGCGGGGCCAAACAAGCATTGATCGAGCACGCCTTGGCCAATGCCCGCGAGGCCTTGGGCCGACGCCTTTCCGAAAGCGCCTCGCAGCGACGCCTCCTCGACGCCACGGCGGAAGTTTTTGATCTGGATGGCCCGCCCGAACGGATCGAAGTCTACGACAACAGTCATATATCCGGCACCAATCAGGTTGGTGCGATGATCGTCGCCGGACCGGATGGCATGCTGAAAAGCGCCTACCGAAAGTTCAACATCAAGAACAAGAAGCTGGCGCCGGGAGACGACTACGGCATGCTGCGCGAGGTCTTGGAGCGCCGCTTCGCCAGGCTGATAAAGGAGAATCCCGGTCGCAGCTCCGGGAGCAATGCCGGAGATTGGCCTGATCTAGTGCTTATAGATGGCGGCCTCGGGCAGCTCAACGTCGCCCGAAGCGTTCTAGAGGACTTGGGCGCCGACGATGTTCGGGTGGTCGGCATCGCCAAAGGGCGTGACCGCAACGCCGGGCGCGAACGGTTCTTCTTGGCGGAACGGGAGCCCTTTAGTCTGGATGCCCGCAGTCCGGTTCTCTACTACCTTCAACGGCTAAGGGACGAAGCGCACAGGTTCGCCATCGGCACCCATCGCGCCAAGCGCGCAAAATCGATGGGGCAGTCCCTGCTGGACGACGTCCCAGGAATCGGCCCGCGCCGCAAGCAGGCGCTGCTTCATCACTTCGGCGCCGCAAAGAGCGTTGCCGCGGCGGGGCTTGCCGACCTTGAAACTGTAAACGGCATCAGCCGGACGGTTGCCAAAGTCATCTACGATCATTTCCACGACGAGGCTTGAATGATGCTATGTTCGGTTTCGGAATAATGCTTAGGCCTCAGGCGTTTCCGCCACGGGGTAACGAATTGTGTATCCATGGTCGCGCCGAAATTGATCTGATGCTTACCAGCCTGCCAAATTTGTTGACACTGTCCCGGATTCTCTTGATTCCGGCTTTTGTCGGCGCCTTTTACTTCGCGTCGCCGCTTTCCAATTGGGTCAGCTTCGCCATCTTCGTTGCCGCAGGCATTACGGATTTCTTTGATGGTTACTTGGCGCGAAATCTGAATCAGGTTTCCAAATTCGGCCGGTTTCTGGATCCTGTGGCGGACAAGTTGCTTATTGCAACGGCCATTCTCATGCTGGTCGCCTTCGACAAAATTAGCGGCTGGGCAGTGCTGCCGGCACTGGTCATCCTATGCCGGGAGATATTGGTATCGGGTCTGCGCGAGTACCTTGCACAACTTCACGTCGGCGTTCCGGTGAGCAGCCTGGCAAAGTGGAAGACTACCGTGCAGATTGTCGCCCTTGGATTCCTGCTCGTCGGAGACGCCGGACCTGACCTTATCCCGTCTGCGGACATTGGTAATGTTTGTCTTTGGATTGCAGCGTGCCTGACCTTTTATACGGGGTACGACTACCTTCGCGCCGGTGTCCGCCACATGACCGAAGACGAGGCCCAAAGCGATAACGGCAACGAAGCATGAAGATCTTTGGTCTTACAGGTTGGAGCGGCAGCGGCAAGACAACGACTTTAACGCGTCTCTTGCCGGAACTTCTTTCGCGCGGCCTTAAAGTCTCCACCCTCAAACATGCGCACCACGAATTCGACGTCGATCAAGCGGGCAAGGACAGCTACCGCCACCGGGCGGCGGGCGCCAGCGAAGTTCTTATTTCGTCGAGGAAACGGTGGGTTCTCATGCACGAACACCGGAACGAGGACGAGGCGGCCCTCGACGATTTGATTGCCCGGATGACACCTGTGGATTTGCTGCTAATCGAGGGATTCAAACGGAACAAGCACAAGAAGATGGAAATTCACCGTCACGCTACCGGCGCGCCGCTGCTCGCCGTGGAAGACGAAAACATTGTCGCCGTCGCGTCCGATGTTTCCTTGGAGGATCTGGATATTCCCACCCTGGACATCGATGATACCGCACAATTGGCTGATTTTATTATGGAATTTTGCGACCTGAAAGGCCTCGCCAAGACCGGGAATGAACAGGTATGACGCAAATATCCAATGACTGTTTCGCCGGTGTGGAAGACTTGATGCCGCTCGACGAGGCGATTTCGATCCTTGAAAAGCGTATCGCTCCGGTCACCGGAACCAGGAAGGTTGCCCTGGTGGATGCGGCGGCCGGAATTTTGGCCGAAGACATTGTGTCAGGCATCGACGTCCCGCCCCATGATAATTCAGCTGTTGACGGTTACGCCTTTCGCCACGCTGATCTCTCGCCGGAAGGCAAAACGGAATTTGAAATAGTGGGCCAGGCCGCGGCCGGACATCCCTTTGACGGCGGGGCGGATTGGATTTTGCCTACGGGCATGTCGGTACGCATTTTCACAGGCGCTGTCATGCCCGCCGGCGCCGATACCGTAGTCATGCAAGAGGATACACAACCCTCGCCATCCAAGGGCGTTACTGTGGCATCCGGCTTGAGCCAGGGAGCCAACCGGCGGAAGGCCGGCGAGGACATAACGAGCGGCAAAACAATTCTACACAAGGGCCAGCGTCTCGGCCCGCAGCACTTGGGGCTCGCAGCCTCCGTGGGCATGGATGAACTAATGATTTACGAGCCGCTCAAAGTGGCGGTTTTTTCAACGGGCGACGAAATTCGCGAGCCGGGGCAGACGCTGGAAAAAGGCGCCATTTATGATTCAAACCGATACACGTTAGCCGCCATGTGCCGTAACCTTGGCGCACAGGTCAGCGATTTGGGCATTCTGCCTGATGACTTGCCCACCATTCGCACAGCCCTAGGAAAGGCGGCCGAAGAACACGACTTGATATTGACCTCGGGCGGCGTTTCCGTTGGCGAGGAGGACCATGTAAAAGCCGCCGTTGATGCCTTGGGAAGCCTTCATTTCTGGCGCCTCGCGATCAAGCCGGGACGGCCCGTGGCGCTCGGCCAGATCGGAACAACACCCTTTGCCGGACTGCCGGGCAATCCCGTGGCCGTGATGGTGACTTTCTTTCTCATCGCCCGTCCCATGATACTGAAGTTGTCTGGCGCCACGGATTTGCGGCACAAGCGATTCATGGTTCGCGCCGGATTTGAGCACAAGAAGAAGCCCCAGCGCCGGGAATTTGTCCGCGCCCGGCTGGAAACAGCCGACGATGGAGTGCCGACCGCTTTTCGCTATGAATCACAAGGCTCCGGAATACTGAGTTCCATGGTGAACTCGAACGGCTTGGTTGATCTGGCGCAGGACGTCACCGATGTCGAATCAGGAATGATGGTCAATTTCCTGCCGTTTAGTGAGTTCGGCGCATGAAGCTGGTGTATTTCGCCTGGATCAAAACGACCATCGGCCAGGCGGAGGAAGAGACGGACATTCCGGAGCAAGTCAGGAACGTGGCGGATCTTTTGAATTGGCTAGAATCCCGCAGCCCACAATATGCGGCCGCCCTAGCCGACCGGGCCGCAGTTCGCGTTGCTGTTAACCAGGAATTTGCCCAGCCTGATAATCCGGTGGCAAACGGAGACGAAGTCGCGCTTTTTCCGCCGGTAACTGGCGGTAAGGACGCGCCCAAATGATCCGGGTCCAGGAGCAAGACTTTCGGGTCGAAGCAGAGATTGAGGCTCTCACAGCCGGGAACCACAACATTGGCGGCGTCGTAAGCTTTATTGGATTGGTGCGGGAATTCAACGACGGTGATGCCGTAACCTCCATCACGCTGGAGCATTACCCCGGCATGACGGAGACGGAACTGGAAAAGATCGAGGCGGAAGCAAACCGGCGTTGGCCGCTACAGGCCAGCCTCATTATCCATCGTTACGGACGCCTTGATCCCGGTGACCGCATTGTCTTGGTCATCACCGCATCCGAACACCGTCAGGCGGCCTTCGAGGCGGCGCAGTTCCTTATAGATTGGTTGAAGACCAAGGCGCCGTTCTGGAAACTTGAGCGAGGTACCGGTGGCGAGGAGTGGGTTAGCGCGCGGGACAGCGATGCCACCTCCGCCGATCAATGGTCGAAAGACGACTAAGCCGCAGCTTTTCGGCGCACCAGATTGTCGTAGTCTTCCATCATAGTTCTGGCAATGTCTCCGACTACAAAACTGTAAGGGCCGATTTCACTGATCGGAGATACCTCCGCTGCCGTTCCCGTTAGAAAAGCCTGCTCGAAGCCCTCAAGCTCCTCCGGTCTGATATCCCGTTCCACGACCTCGATGCCACGGGCCCGGGCAAGTTCCATGACGGTGCGGCGGGTAATGCCATCCAAAATGCAATGCAGCGTCGGTGTGTGCAGTACGCCGTCCTTAGCCAGAAACAGGTGCGCGCCGGTCGCTTCGGCCACCAGACCGCGGTAATCCATCATCAGGGAATCGTCATAGCCCGCCTCGTCGGCGGCGTGCTTGGATAAGGTGCAAATCATATACAGGCCGGACGCCTTGGCCGCGCAAGGTATGGTCTCCGGCGACGGTCTTTTCCATTCCGATATATTGAGACGCAAACCCTTCAGGCGGGCCTCGGGCGTGAAGTAACTGGGCCACGCCCAACAGGCGACTGCCAGATGAATCGTCGTTTGTTGTGCGGCCACACCCATCTGTTCGCTGCCGCGCCATGCCACGGGACGCACATAGGCGTCAGCCAAGCCTTGTGCCGCTAGTGAGTCCTTACAGGCCAGATCTATCTCATCGACGCTGTAGGGAATTTCGAAATCCAGCATTTTCGCCGACTGGATAAGCCGCTGGCTATGTTCGTGGAGTTTGAAGATTTCGCCGTCGTAAGCGCGATTGCCCTCAAAGACGCTGCTGGCGTAATGGATTGCATGGCTCAAAATATGCATCTGGGCGTCGCGCCAGGGGATCATTTTTCCGTCAAACCAAATAACGCCATCCCTGTCATGGAAGGGAACCAAATCCATCATTTGTCTCCAATGATTTTCGACCCCAAGCGGGTGCTTGACGATTGCTCCAGCGACTTCTCAAGCAAAATTATTACGTTATTTCGTTGCCTTCCGTAACATTATGCCTAAAATATGTCAACATGGCTGACATAAAATCAAGCGCGAATCCACTGTTCCTGCGTGAGGAAGAGCTCCGAAAGGGCATTGAATTGCTGTACTTCGCGTACCGTGATTTCAATTCCGAGGCAGACGAAGTTTTGGCGGAGATTGGCTACGGACGGGCCCACCTTCGGGTCATTCACTTTGTCGGTCGAAATCCTGGCGTTACGGTCAGTCAGCTGCTTCGTCTACTGGCGGTCACAAAGCAGAGCCTTTCTCGTGTCTTGAGCCAACTCATTAACGACGGAATTGTCGAACAGAAACAGGGGTTGCAGGATCGCCGGCAGCGTCTCGTACAACTAACCGAAAAGGGCGTTCAGATGGAACGTGACCTATCCAATGACCAAAGGCTGGCTTTCGCCCGGGCCTACCGTCAGGCCGGCGGCGACGCCGTTCAGGGTTTTTGCAGTGTCCTGGAAGGACTCATTAAAGAAGCCAATCGCGATCTGGTGCGGCAAACTATTACCTAGGTGCCCCCCATGATTGGCAGGCCTGCCAACTGTTCCGCTTTCACCAGCCCCTTGTCCAAAGCTGCCATGGTCTTTGCCAGATCATCGGTGTCATCCCCAAGCCAAGCGCGAAATGCTTTCGCGTAAACCAGCCCCAGCCCCCTCACCCGCATGCGGCCACGAATGCCTGTACTCGAAATTCCGGCTGCTTCCAACATCCAGGCCATGGAACGGGCAAGATCAGGGGCCAGGCAAGCCAAGACCAAGGGGTCTCGGCAGGACCCGCGAAAAACGGCGGCGACGCCATCCTTATGTCCGGCGAGTACATCAAAACGCTTCATCACCACGTCGAATAGGCGATCACGAGGGCTATCCTGTTCCACGAAATCCGCAGGAGCAGCGAGTGTTTGCCTATCTACGTCTTTAAGAAAGGCCCGGACCAGGGCTGCCATATTGGGAAAACGGTCATACATATCGGCCAGAGGCACGCCGCAAGCGCCCGCCACATCACTTAGTCCAACATTCCTCCAACCCCGGTCCGCGATAAGCCGCAGCGCGCCGTCGACAATATCCTTGTCGCTTGCTCGCTTCGGACTGGGTTTACGTGCTGACTTGGCTTTGCCCGCCATGGGATACCCCCGGCAGTTCTAGTTCCGGTCGGGCTGAATTATAGGCTTTTACGACGGATTTGGCGAGGCCGTCTATCCGCCAAGTTCACGGGAACGGGCGGCAGCAGCGGCCACCGCTTCCCTGAGCAGCGGACCCAATCCACTACTTCCCATAAGGACTTTTAGGGCGGCTTCAGTAGTGCCCTTGGGGCTGGTCACATTCTGTCGAAGTGTGGCCGGAGAGTCCGCCGAACACCGGGCCAGTTCTCCGGCACCGCTCACTGTTACCCGCGCTAATCGCGCCGCTAGTTCCGGCTCCAACCCGGCCTCGACACCCGCCTCGGCCAGGCACTCCATGAGCAGAAAAACATATGCCGGGCCGCTTCCGGATACTGCAGTTACCGCATCAAGCAAACTCTCTTCCTCGACCCAGGCGAAATCGCCAACGGCCTCCAGCAAATCCCGACAAAGTTCTTTCTGTCCGCTGTCAACGCCTGCACCTGCGCAGGCAACCGTAATGCCGCGACCAATTGCCGCCGGGGTGTTGGGCATGGCTCGGACAACCGCCGCGGCCTCACCAAACTGGGCCTGGAAGACGGAGATGGGCACGCCTGCCGCGATGGAAACAGCCACCGCGCCGCCGCCCATCAGCCGACTAT
>CAYOOG010000045.1:0-9791 GCA_964405515.1 uncultured Alphaproteobacteria bacterium
GCGTGGCGAGAGTGGCAAAGACCTTCGCCAACTCGGCCTTGGCGGCAAAGGGCATGCGGCTGTAGACCTCGGTCAACAGCCCATCGAGCGCGGCACTGTCCGGTGGGTCTTGCGCCCGGGCCGCATCCATGCGGGCTTTCAACCCCTTCAGTCCTTCTTGCTCGCCGATGGGCGCGGAGACGAACAGCGGCGGCTTGGCCGCCCGCCAACGCGTCGGCGCGGCCAGTTGCTGCTCTTCGGTCCGCAGGTCAATGACCGTCCTGATGCCGAGCGGCCCCACGGTCTCGTAGTCGGTCTCATGGAGTTCCGCCGGCGCGTTGGAGCGGAACAACCGGCGCCATTTCACGCGCTGGCCGTCGCTGGCACTGTAGCCGCCAACGTCGCGAAAATTGTAGGCCCCCTCGAAGCCGTAAAGGCGCGGACTTGCGGCCTCGCCAGCCTCCTGCGCCGACGCCTGGCAGGCGAGGACGAGCGCCATAAACAGAAAAGACAAGGCCGCCCGCCTGCCGAAGTCGTACGGCGCACAGGCGCTCGGCGCGCGGGAAATTGCTGGCATTCTCATGGCTAGACCCCTCATCACTTCACCTTATACCAGAAAAAATGCCGGAAGCGTTGAAGCGCTCCCGGCAAGGACTTGGAAGACATCGTAAACGGGCTTAGAGTCGTATCTGCTCTAGCGGAGACGGCTCAGGCCGCGACTGCGACCCGGCGCTTGTGCGCCGCCCCCGCGGAGCCGCGCGCCAACGGCGCGCGGGCGCGAGCGAAATAGGCCTAGAGCGAAGTACATTTGAATGGACTTCGTTCTAGAAGTTGTACTTCAGGCTCGCCCCCCACTCCCGGGGTGCGGCGTACTGCAACGGGGCAAAGCCAAACACCGGCCGGTAGTCCCTACCTCCCAGGAGGTAACGCTTGTCGGTAAGATTGGTGGCGAAGAAAGCAATCGACCAGCCGCCGCCGGCGTGCTCGAAGGTCAAGCGGCCGTTCAGCAGCCCATAGCCCTTTTGCAAGAGAAGCGGGCTGTTGAGCAGGTCGTGATGGACCTTGCCCGTGTAGGCATAATCCAGCCTAGCGATGAGGTCGCCGTAACCGCCAAGCGGCGTGACGTACTCGCCGGTGACGCTGAACGACCACTTCGGTGTGTTGAGAAACTTCGTGTCCGTCGTAATTTCCGCCGCCGTCGCCGGGTCCACTTCCTTGTACCGGGCATCGATATAGCCGATCGCCGCGGACAGCGTGAACGCCTCCGCAGGCCTTGCCACGATGTCCACTTCGAAGCCCTTGATCTCGGACTTGGCGGCGTTTCCAATGAAACTAAGTCTGTCGCCTGTCTCGGGATCGGCCTTCCGCATGCTGAGCTGCATGTCCTTGTAGTCGCTCCAGAAAAGGGATGCGTTGAAGCGCAGGCGACGGTCGAGGAAATCGGACCTGAGCCCGACCTCGTAGGTCCAGATGAATTCCGGATCGTAGGCTATGAAGTCCGTGGGTTTGGAGGGATTCCCGTTCAGGCCGCCACTCTTGAAACCGCGCGCGGCCGAGGCGTATGTCATGACATCGTCGTTCCAGCGATACTCGAACCCGGCCCGGCCGGACACCGCGCTCCAGTCGCCCTCCGCGCTCATGAACGGCACGGTTACCGTGCTGTCAGGCAGCGACATCTCGAACGAAGCCGCCTTGTCCTCGAAGGTGTAACGCAGTCCGCCGGTCAGATTGAATCTATCGGTCAGCGAGTAGGTCGCCTGACCGAAAGCGGCATAGCTTTTTACATCATTTGTAACGGTGCTTAAACTGCTGATCACGATGCCGAAGGCCTCGAGGGGCACCATCGCGTCGGCCATAACTCTCCCGACGACACCCTCATTGAAGTAATAGAAACCCGCCAGCCAGTCGAGGCGGTCGTCCAGGGCGGCACCGGCAAACTGTATTTCCTGCGAGAACTGATCCTGATTAAGGCCGTCATTACCGGTCAGCATGGTGTGGATGGTGCCGTCCAGGTCCAATTCGTAGAACAGGTCCAGTTCCCGGTAAGTGGTGATGGACCTGACGCTCCAGTCACCAAGGTCCCAATCGACGGCCAGGGACGTGCCCCAGGCGTCGACGTCATAGGTGTTGGCATCCGTGGCGAAGTTGGTGAACGGACTGCCGGTCACAAAAACATCGCCAACGGGAGGATCGACAACCATGTTGAGGAGGCCGATCAATGGCGGCACGGAGAACGTTTGAATACTATACACTTGCCCGGTTTCCCGGACCCGCGTGCCGTCGATGGTGAACAAAACCTCCAGATTTTCGGCCGGCTTCCAGGCGACGAGCGCCCGCCCGGACAGGCTGTCCTCATCACCCATCTCGCCGGCCTTCTCGCCGGTGAGGAAATCGAGCCGCTTGCCGTAGCCGTCGCGATTGCTCGTCAGACCCGCAAGCTTGAAGGCAAGCTTGTCTTCAACGAGGGGGATGTTGACGCTGGCCTGGGCATCAATCCGGCTGAACCGGCCGGTAGTGATCTTGGCGGACCCGGAAAGTTCATCCCCCGGCTTGGCGCTTACGATATTTACGGCGCCGCCG
Source organism: uncultured Alphaproteobacteria bacterium (assembly GCA_964405515.1). GTDB lineage: Bacteria > Pseudomonadota > Alphaproteobacteria > JAPYRI01 > JAPYRI01 > CAYOOG01. The sequence goes on from CAYOOG010000045.1 coordinate 2,560, forward strand.
TTTGTGTTTTTGCCGAACAGCGTACCCTGGGGGCCGCGCAGTACTTCAATCCGTTCCACATCTATGAGGTCGAGATTGAGCCCGTGCAGGCGTGCCAAATAGGCGCCGTCCACATAGATGCCGACGCCGGGGTCATTGGTCACTGTGGGATTCAATTGGCCGACGCCCCTGATAAACGCCTGGGGGGCGGATTTGCCGCGAGAGGAATGGTTGAAGAACGAGAAGTTCGGCACAAAATTGGCGAGGTCCTGGAGTTCGTCCATGGATCTGGCTTCCAAATCCGCGGCCGAAAACGCCGTGATCGAAATCGGCACGTCCTGAAGTCGCTCGGCGCGTTTGCGCGAGGTGACGATGATTTCCTCAAGAAGTCCCTCTGCGTCTTCCTCTACAACAACCGCATCGGAACTTGCACCCGACGTATTGTTGCCACCAACTTGAGCCATGCGCACCTTTGCCGGCTTTGGCCCTATGTAGGACTGCTTGCCGGGTGCATCCTTGGGCCGCTTGATGACGATGGTATTGTCGTCGGAAAGGCTATAGGTGAATCCGCTGCCGGAGAGCAACTCTCTCAACGCATCTTCCAATTGGCGGTCTCCGGTTACACCGCCGGAGCGCACACCGGAAAAGTCGATCCCCGTTGCCACCAGTTGGGAATTTGCCTGCTCGCCAAATTCGATCAGGGCCGAAGCCATGGGCTGGGAGGGGATGTCGAAGGCGGTTTCCGCCGCCTGGGCCCGCGCGGCACCGGCGACGATACTCGCCGCCAAGGCCAGGCAACCGCCCAGAACCACAATGAATGATGCACGACGAGTCTGTGGCGCTGTCGCGCCGGAAATAATTGCCACCTTGAGGTCCCCCATGCTGTCCCAGATAAACTGACACGCCGAGCGCATGATGAGTGAATCACCGATGGCCGGAATGTCTTGTGTTTTCACATCGGTAACGGACCGGGGGGGCATTTATGGACACCAACAAGGACAAGAAAGAAACTGATTAGCCGTTAGAGTCTCTCGCACGCAACATCACGTGGTACGGCGTGACGCGCGTTACCGCGACCGAGCCGGTCTGTTCCAGGGCCCGAATGATGGCGTCGAAATCGCCGGTGTTGAAGATGGCCGTGACGGGCAGGCCGTTTATGCCGTCGTCGGCGATATAAATTGTCCCATCGACGTAGCGGTTCAGGTCGGCAACCACGGTTTCCAGATTGCTTTGCTCGAAAATCAATCTTCCGACGCGCCAAGACGTCACCGAGCTCGCCACCACCCGGCGCACATCGCTCAGCTCACCGCTTTCTTCAATGTTGACCTGCTGGTCCTTGGCCAGGATCGCGTCGTCAGGCAAGCCGCCGCTCCGGGCGACGTGGACCCGGCCCTCAAGCACGGTAACCGTGGTGCCCCCCGGGCCCTTGTGAACGTTGAATTTGGTGCCAATGGCTCTAACCTCCGTGCCGTCGGCGACAACAATGAAGGGCCGCAGCGGATCGTGCGCCACGTCAAACATCGCCTCTCCTTCCTCGAGAACAAGGCGGCGCTCCCGGGGCGCGTATTTCAAGATTACTTTTGACCCGGCACCCAGATATGTAACCGATCCATCTTGCAATAAGACCTGCCGGGTCTCGCCAATGGCAGTGCTGTATAGATCCCCACCGCCGGTCATCACCGGCCACAGGGAGAAACCAACGACAAGTATGATCAGACAGCTTGCCGCCATCAGGGGGCCGCGCACACCGTCCAGCGCGAATACGCCGGCGCCGGTGATCGAATTCCACAAGCTCTTCAGCGGGCCGCTATGTGCGGTCACGACCGGGCCGGGCATGGAGTCCTTCAGGTATTCCAACTGCTCGGTGGAGCGCCACAGGTCCGACACGTACTGAAACGCCAGTTCGTGTGCTGAATCTTCGCCTCGCCAAGCGCTGCAAGCGGTATGGTCTGCGTCGGTCGCCGAGCCTGAATCGAGCCGGACGACCCAGCGGCGGGCCTCCGTCTCCGCGCTGTCTTGCCCTGGCGCGTTACGAACAATGTCCTTCTGTTCCTGACTCATGGAGCACCTCATTCCTCGAAATATTCTTCGAATTCTTTCTGAATCTGGCCGAGCGCGCGGAACAGGTGTTTATCCACGGCATGCCTGGAGATTCCCAGTTCGCGCGTGATTTCCACGTGGCTCATGTGATGGAGCTTGTGCAGCACGAAGACCTGGCGCCGCCGGGGCGGCAGGCTTTCGATGGCCGCGCCGAGAACCCCGAGCGCCTCATTTGCCGCCGCCTGCTCTTCCACCGAGGGCGCCAACAGTGGATTCTGGGCGTGTTGGGAGCACTCCGCTTCCCGATGACGGGTGCGCGTTGCATTTGCCCGCGCCCGGTCTATCAGCAGATTGCGCGCGGTCTTGTAAAGGAAAGCCCTTGGCTGTTCCAGCTCCTCCGGCTTATCGAGGGCGGCCATGCGAAGATAGGCGTCCTGGGCCACGTCCGCGGCTTCAGCATCGTTCAAAAGCTGCTTCTTCAAGAAGCCGTGCAGCGGCGACCAGTATTTACGGTATATTTCCTCGATGAACCGAAGTTTGTCCGTACCCATGGGTTCAGTATGGTGCACGGCCGCGCCGGAGCGCAATGCATCGCAATCCACCTGTTTATCCATGCGGTTTCCGCCCCCGTAGCAGGCTAAACACGCCGCTACATAACGGGAACGGACAAGGACATCATTTCTGGACAGCTGATGCGTTATTTAATCGCAATAAAACCCGTCGGAAAATCCGATCAGCCTACCACTCGAGCTTGATGTCCAGGCTTTCGTCTGCTTTGAGCACTGCCTCGTCATTGAGTACGACTGTTGCCGAAGCCCCGGCCAGACGCAGCTTTGCGCCGACGGGCCGGCCCGAAACCGAGACCGATAATCTGGCATCAGGTTGGTTTTGCGGCAACTCCAGATCGATGGTTCGCAGGGCCAAAGCACCCCAGTTCACGTCGATGGTGCCGGTCTGAAAATCCTTGCCCCGGGCCTGCGCATAGCTGCCCCAGCCCTCGGCGCCGGAGAAGAACGCCCTGAAGTCCTCGGGCGTCAGTTTGGGTGAGAAGCCTATCCGCCCCGCCGGGCCGTCATAGCTGAACCCGGAAATACCCAAGAGGCAGCCCCAGGATGCCAGCGCCCGCGCGTAATGATCGCCGCATTCGATTTCATTCCAGGGGTTGTGCTTGACGCCGTCGTAGCGGTCGTGGATGGAGCGCACAATGGCCAGGCCCTCTTCGACCATGCCTTCGTAGAGCATATGTGACGCCACCTGGTATTCGATGCCGGTCCAGACTTCGTTCTTGTAGCGCACGGCGTTGTCGCCCATGTGCTTGGACTTCGGCCATGTGCAGTTGATCAAACCGCTTTCGCCCGGCTCGGCAAGATATCGCATTGGCTTATGCACGTCCCCTTGTGTCGATACATCGGGCGCCCAGTTGTACCGCCAGATGGCTTCAAGGGCGCCGCGCACGTTGGTTTCCGGGTACAGATGGCCAAGGCCAACCTGACTGGCCCAGGACTGGCCCAATAGCTGGTCGGAAAGACAGCCGTCGCCCTGCTGGAGGGGATGTTCCGTGATGTCCACATCCTGGATGAAGTATTCGCCGTTCCACAATCTGTCGACGGTGTTCTTGCGGCCGCGCTCGTAAACACGGCGTAAGCGATCGGCATAGTCGTCCTCGCCCATGATCCGCGCCATTTCCTCCCCGGCGCGCAAGGCGCCAAGGTAGATCGAGCCGACCATGGTATTGGCGCCATAATAGTTGGTGTCGTAGGTCTGGTGTTGCTCGCCTTCGAGAATGCCGTCGTCGTTGCCGTCCTCGTGCAGCAGCCAAGCCAGGCCGAGCTTGATGCGCGGCCAATTGCGTTTGAGAAATTCGTTATCCGGCGAGACCAGATGTTCGCGGTAGGACTTGAGGATCGCCCCGCCCTGCCCGTCCATGGCCGGCGGGTTCGGGAAATTGGGCGGCGGCGAGACATAGAGCAACAGCGTGAGCGGCCCGGTCACTTCAACGCCCTTCTGAAGCGGCGGGGTGGAATAGACCAGCACGTCATGGCGGGTCTCAATCTCGCGTTGGTCAAAGGCTCCCTCCATTGCCCCGCCACCGGTGCAGCAGGTGGGCCCACCCAGTGTAGGTACCGCCGTGGCCGGATCGTAAACGTAACTGTCTGGTGGCTCCTCACCGGGCTCGGCCGTGAACAGTACCCCGGTGCCAAAGCGGCTGTTGGCACGGCCGTCACTGTGGAGATAGTAACTCACCTCCTTGGTGTCCGCAGGGGGCCAAACTTCGCTGTCGCGCCATTCGTTCATGCCCATGAGGTAATACTGCACCTTGGGCAAACCTTCGAGCGCAAGGGTGTTGCCGCGCAGCCAGCGGTCGAACCAACGCAAATAGATGGCGCGGGTATCCAGCCTCGCGTCACCCATGTCGCGGTCGCCGACCATGGTGGGCGCGGTCATCCGGTCGCTCCGGCAATGGGTGGTGGGCGACATGATGATGTACTGGTGATCCCGCGCCGCCTTGTTCGTGGCGTGCTCGCTAAAATACTTGGCCGTGAACAGAGTGTCGGCGGCGCCGAAGTCGTACCAGGAATTAACATGCAGGGCCGGCGCGGAAATCATGTCGCCGTCCTTCAAATAACCGAACTGGTCCCACCAGGGGTCGGTAACCTTGCGTGACATGAGGTCGACAAAATCGTTGGGTAGCGCCTTAGTGCGCTCCATGATGCCGGCGATCGGCAGGCTCGACCACAGCTCAGCGGTTGGCTCGAAGGTCGGCGGTTTGGGAGGCCCGGTCTTGAAGCGATCAGTGATCAGGAGAAATTCCTCGCGGCTGAGGCCGCTTGGCAGTTGGTAACGGACCTTGCTGCCGGCTGCGGGAAACCAGCCCACACCGGCGGCAAACTCGAGCGCCCCGCCGATGCGCGCGCCGAAATAACGATACTTGCCCTCAACGCTGCCGACCCCGCCGCCCGCCGCCTGGGGCACCATGGCCGCCAGATTGGGATGTTGCAGCGAGGCTTGGCGGATTTGCAGCTCGCCTAGGTAAGAGCAGCCATACATGCCGATCTTGCCTTCGGACCAGGGTTGCTCGGCGAGCCAGGTCAAAGTGTCGTAACTGTCCTTTTCGTCGCCACCACCGACGATGTACTCGCCTTCGGATTCGAACTTGCCGCGCTTGTCCTGCACGGCCACCACGTAACCGTGGCTTGCAAAGAAACGGGCGTCGGAGCCCTCGGCGCGTTGGCGTACATTCTTGTTATAGGGCGTGCGCATGAGGACAACCGGCAACTTGCCTTCGGCGTCTTTCGGGAAATAGAGGTCGGTAGACAGAACAACGCCGTCCCTCATGGGCACCTGATAGCTGCGCTCCAATCGCACTGGATACTCTTCCGCCGCAACAGGCGGCAGCGCGCCAATCACTAACAAGCCAAGACCGGAAAGAAGCCACGCAATCCTCAAGCCCATGATCCCCTGCTCCATTGCCATCAAATTGGCACCTAGAATAGCCGGAAACGGTCGCCGCTGCCACGTGTAGCGATGTGGCGAAATAACCGGGTTGGTGTTAAGCTTGTACCTGCGGCTAGAGTAGAGGAAGTGGTCATGAAGACGCAGTTGATGACTGCGGCGGCGGTGCTCCTCCTGTTATCGGCACCGGCGCTCGCGGAAGAGTGCTTGGACGCGATAGAGAAAATCGACGCCGCTTTGGCCTCGGAAGAGCGTATCGCCGAGGAGCCAAAGGCCCAGGTCATAAAATTGCGCCAGTCAGGCGAAAAACTGCACACTGACGGCAGGCACGACCGGGCAGCGCGGCGCTTTAAGATGGCGATGAGAATCTTTGATCAGGCCGTCGCCGAAGCCAAGTCGGAAGCCTCAGAGGAATAGGAAGCCAGAGTCGTTCCGACCCTAGGTCACCGATTCATAAAGTCGTCATCCCGGAAGCCTGTTCGCCACATTGTGGACGTAATCATATAGGATAGTGCCTGAACACTTTAATTCGTTCGGGGGCGTCTTTTGATTATTTTGAGATTTTTTCCGGCGCTGGTTCTGTCGGCTTTTCTGTGGGCGCACTCCGCCATTGCAGCGGGGACAAGCGAAGGCCCCTACCCTGTGTGGTGGGAGCCGGTGATTGAGTACGCCGCTGAACATGGTTACGCATTTGAAAAACTGGAAGATGCCGAGAGGCTTCTCACCACGCCGTTTCATGGTGGCATGTGGGTTAACCGCAAGGATGAGCCGCAGGAAAGCGGATTCGAGATTCATGACTGTGCGACTTACAGACGCATTGCTGAACAGGGTGGCCATGAGATTTACGTTGGCGTAGGTAATTATGATTTGGAGGTGAATTATCTACTAAGCAGATTTGGCGTTTATTGCCAAGCGCTCGAACAGTTAAGCCACGTTATTCCGGCGAAAAAAAGTTTCTTGCAGGATTTTGTTCTAGACGAAAAGGCGCTGGATTATCTCCCCGCCTTCGTAGACGCATCAGAATTGCGTGAATTTCGCTGCAGGGCCTACTTCGCCAACCAGCGGGGTACACCCCTTACCCGGTTTTGGCGTTACACCGGTTCTAAGCCCTACGACAAAATTGAGATGACCGGTGGCACTCGAATAAAACTGGCTTATTCAGGATTGAAATACGATACGGGGGTAAAATGGATGATTCTTGCCCGAGGCGATTTTAATAACGATGGGCTGGAAGATTTACTTATCCATATTGACGCTTTCTCGTATCGTACGGGATACACAGAACTGCTTGTCGTCACGCGCGATGCGCCGAATTCCGTGCTCTATGTGCTCGACGCGGAACGGCATATTCGACATTTACATGATGGTCGGGGCTGTGGCCGCCCGGGCCTTTTCTGGGGCAAGCTACTCGATCAGAATTGAAGAACAGCTCGGCCCAGATCACATTCAGTTCTTCATTTTATTTTGATAAGTTGGTCGAGGGTTACGAGCCCACTGATTGAAATAGATGGGCATGCTGATTCTTGATAGATCGGCTCCTTAGCGGCTACCCCGTTGAACATATCTCTAACAATATTAGCTCTATTCTTCGGTCTTCCCGTCCTTTGTTCTATCCCCACCCAATGCCAATTTCTGTTTTCAACCGCCTCCCGAAATTTCTTATATCCACTCAGCTTGGGGCCACCAAGATTAAACGCCATATCCACGATTCCGATTTGAGCATCCAGTGGGTAGCTATCCATGTCGGGAAGCAATCGCTT
>CAYOOG010000045.1:9801-17180 GCA_964405515.1 uncultured Alphaproteobacteria bacterium
GACTCAGGATGATCGGTAAAATCTTGTGAATAAATGAGATCAATGTCACCTGGTGAAAGTCTCAGATCTGTTTCGGTTTCATAAGACGCGAACGACTTGTTTTTACCGGCAAGACGTTTGACCTTTGAATACATCAACTTCTTATAGCCGGGACTAACATTCGTGTTTTTGCTGGTACCTTGTGGTTTTCGGTAGAATGGCAGTGTCATGGCTTCGGTTTCATTGTCGATCTTGTGGCCAATGCCTACTGTGACGTTACCTTTTCCATCCCCGTACATGTAGGGAATATTGTTTTCCACGTTATGATGCTCCGCATGCTTTTTAAAATCGGCAGCCGTAATTAGTTGCCTCTTTACCGTATCGGTTTTGCTGATGTCTTTTTGGTCAAAGCCTTGAATGACACAGCCGATGTCGTCGACCAGCACGAAGCGGTTGCCGATCCTTTCATTCAACTTCACCCAACCAAGCGTCTTGGCGGCCACCAGATCGTTGATCTTCTTTTCCAGTTTTTTCTTCATCAGGGGGATTTCGCGGGGAAGCTGACGGCGGAAATCGGCGATCAGCGCCTGTTCCATTTCACGCCTGAACGTGCTCTCAGACTTCTTCCTGTTTAGTTGATTCTTCAGCCTGGCCTGGGTCCTGATCAGCTGTTGCAAGCCCCGGTGGTTCCTGATGAACTGCGGAATGCGTTGCTGGACGACAGATAGCGGGATGTCGAGGGTAATTTTGGCCATTTCCGGCTCCTAGGTCAGAGTCCGGGGGCGGATTTCGTAACGTTTTGGGGGCGGGTAACGTTCGAGGCGTCGCCTGGGTTCGGCGCTGCTGAACGGGAAGGCTATCTATATACTATTATTGCACTTTTTTCAAGTGTTCTTTTTATGTTCCTGGGCATTCAATAATCCCAGGAAGCGCCCTGCGCCATGTCTTGGCTTCATGTAACGTGCGAAATGATGGGATAGGCGTTTAGGGGTATGTGAGCTAAGCCGCCAGTCGAGGCCGGGGCGCGTTGATGCGGCGGAAGTTCCGAGGCACCAGAAGCGTGTAGAGGGGGATCCGGCGGCGTTTGAGCGGGCTATCGTCCAATCCGATTAAGACGTGGGGGATATCGTCTTCATCACTGCCCTCGACCCGAAGAACAGTCCAGACGGCTTCCCAATGACCACTCTCATAGAACCGGTCGCCGGGGATTACCGCACTGCTGTTCAGGTTGAAACTCATAATCGCGTCTCACGGGTTAAGGATGGCTGGACAAGGACCATCCTGCGTCGTTGGCGCGCGGGAGTCTCTTTATCGTGCGGCTTGATGCCTCAATTCGGCAATCTGTTACCCGCCGGTCAAAAAGGCGTTGGTTTCCGCGGCTTTCAGGTCCTTCAAGGCGGCGCACAATTCCACCTGCTCTAGGGCCTGGGCCAGGGTTCGGGGACTGCCCACGATGCCTTCCAGTTTTGGCGCGAAAAAGGCCTGGACCTCATCCCGCCGCTCGATCGAACAGAAGGGCTGGGGCAGGCTGACAACCTGGTCGCGGTTCTTTTCGGGCATGCGGCCCGAAACCTCGTCAAAATGAGCCGTCACCCAGTCCCAGGCGGCATCCCTGTGGCTGCCATAAGCCATCTGCCGGAAGTAAATGGTCAGAAATTCGTTGACCCTGAGGTCGGACGACAGGCCAAGCACGCGGATCCGCTCGGATAGTGCCGGATCATCGGGCAGGCTGAGCGCATAAAGGGCGTTCTCGCGGAATATGGCCTCCTTGGAGGAGAGCACCAACGCCAACAAGGCGTCGAAGTAGGGCGCTCCCAACTCCTGCACACCGGCGGCAAGGGTGTAGCGCATCAGGTCCGGCGCCACGGCGTCCAGGTGCAACTGGCCGTCGCCGCCGAAGCCGATCAGCGCCTTCGCCCGTTCCGCCAGCCGGGAGCGCAAGTCGGGATCGCGCGCCTGCATGGTCATGAAATAGACCGCCCAGCGGCGCCTGAGGCCGGTGCCAATCGGGTCGCTGGCGTCATCGGGCGTATCCGCATCCAGCCCCAGTTCCGCGATCACCGGCGCATAAATCGCCCGTAGGCGAGCCCGCATGGCCTCGCTGTTTTCCGGCGCCACCAGATAATCCGTAATGAAGACCAGGGTATCCATGGGCGACTGCATGATGTCCCATTGCTCGAATTGGGCCAAACTCTCCGCCGCCGTCAGGTATGTACCGGCGCTGACCCGTCCGGCACGGAAGGCGGCCTCAAGACTGTCCGCAAACGCCAAGACCTCTTTTTCCGACAACTGGTCCAGGGCCCCCGCCAGCGATTCCCAACCCTGCCCGGATAAGGACCAGCGGTAGTAACCGCTGCCGTCGGCGTTAGGCATGACGTAATCCGGGCATTGCCCGCCGGGCACCTGTATTTCACTCTCGATCCCGGTCAGTAGCGCGCAGTGTTCGCTTCTGCCCGCGCCGTTACCGAAAGCCAGACAAACAGGAAGTTCCCATTGCTTCGCGGCATCGGCCGTAGAGCCCACCGGCAGATAACGCGATTGACGGACCCTGACCGAGGCCTGGTCGCCCGTGCAATTCTGCTCAACCTCCAAAAGCGGCACGCCGGGCTGACCGAGCATCACCTTAAAGGCGCTGACGGCTTCTTCGCGGCCCGTGACCGTGGCAATGGAGGTAATGAAATCCTCGGCCGTCGCCGTGCCGAAACGGAACTTCTCCATGTGATACTGCAGGCCACGGCGGAAATCTTCTTCGCCGATAAACTTTTCAAACATTTCCAGGACGGCGCCGCCTTTGCTGTAAGTAATACCGTCGAAGGCGTTGATGATATCGTCGTTGGATTCGATGGGCTGGCGAATTTGCCGGGCGTTCGCCAGGCTGTCACTTTGCATGGCATAGAAACTCGTGCGCAGGGTGCTGGTCTCGAATTTTTCCTGCGGTTTCACTTCCTGGGCAATCTTATAAGACAACCAAGTGGCGAAGGCTTCGTTAAGCCAGATATCGTCCCACCAGGGCATGGTCACCAGATTGCCGAACCACTGATGCGCCAATTCGTGGGCGTGAACGGCGGTGTAGCTTCTTTTGCGGGCCGCCGGCGAGTTTTCATCCAACAGAAGCAATTGCTCGCGGTAGACGATGGCGCCTGCGTTTTCCATCGCCCCCCAGGCGTAGTCCGGCGCGGCGATAATATCGAGCTTGGAATAAGGGTAGGCGATGCCGAAATATTCCTCGAGCGCCAAAACGATATCGGCGGTATTGGCGAGAGCGTATTCGATCTGATCGCCCTTGCCGTGGGCGGTCACGCCGCGAAGCGGCAGCCTTTGGGGCCGCACGTCCGTAGCCGGAATCGGCGCCCAATCAACAACGTCCAACTCGCCCACGGCGAAGGCCAGGAGGTAGGTCGGCAGCGGTCTTGTGGTCTCGAAGGTCAGCCGCTTGGTGCCGTCGCCGAGAGACTCTTCTTCTATGACGGGCGTGTTGGAAATCGCCACGTGATCCTCGCGCACGATCAAAGTGGTGTCGTAGGGCGTCTTGAAGGCGGGTTCGTCGAAACTGGGGATTGAGATTCGTGCGAAGATGGATTCCATCTGACTGAAGGCATAGGCGCGGCCGTCTTCCTCGACCCGGTAAATGCCTTCAAGGGATTCATTGAACGGCGCCGTGTAGCTGATATCGATAACATGGCTGCCAGCCGGAATGGCGCGCGCCAAGACAAGGCGCGACACGCCGCTGTCGTGCATCTGCTCGTATTGTGCGGCGACCGCCGCGCCGTTATCGGCCACGACCTTGGCCTCGCTGACAATCAGACCGTCACCGTGCAACCAGATCGTGTCGGTGGCCGCCTGTACGTCCACGTCGATGCGGACCCTGCCGGAAATGCTGTCCTCTTCCGGAATGATCCTGAGATTCAGGTCATAGTGCGTCGGCACAACATCACTTGGCAGTTGGCCAAGGGGCATTTCCGCCAACGACGCTTCCTGCTGGTTTTTCTGTTGAACGAAGAAGTAAGCACCGGCGGCGATCAATACGATGGCCGCCACGAGGACGCGCGAAAGCTGGGACATGGTCTTCCCCTAATCTAAAAAGTCCGCCCCCGCGTCCCCGTTCCCCAACGGGTGCCGCCAAGATAATTAATTAGAGCGCGCTATCCAACCCCCTAATTGGAGGCTGCGCTGACAATCCAGGTGACCGTGGGCACGAAAACGCCCTCGGATCGCCGGTAGGGCTCAAGAAGGGCGCTTACCGCCGCCCTTACCTCGGCATTGAGTTCGTCCCCGGCCGCATCCAAGAGCGACTTCAGGGGGCCGGTCATATCGAGTGCAAACTCAGCCGCCGACGCCAGATCTCCGCCCTGGCCCGCGCAAGCTTCGATTTCGCAGCGCTCCAGGGCTACATTCTTGAATCCGGCTTGGCCCAAGACATCACGAACCCGCGCTTCATCGCTAAAATAGAAGGGGCCTGGCGCCTCCGGGTCCGGCGGTGGCTCGTCTGGCGCAATAATCTCGGCAGCCGCCCCGCGGACCAGAAACCAAGGGTTGGATTTGGCATCCGTCCAGCATTGAAAGACCAAACGGCCGTCGGGCCGCAACGACCTGCCGAGGTTGCGAAAGGCGGCGACCGGATCTTCAAAGAACATCACGCCGAAGCGCGAAAAAACCACATCAAATACGGATTCGCCAAAGTCATGGCTGCCGGCGTCCGCCTGCAGAAGACGAGCATTGCCCGTCGCCGCCTGCGCCTTTTCCAGAATAACAGCGGATACATCGACGCCAAGGGCCGTACCCCCCGGCCCGACCTGCTCGGCAATCCAGGCGGTTGTCACGCCGGCGCCGCAGCCGACATCAAGCACATCTTCTCCGGGCCGCAGCATCGCACGTTCGAGAACAGCTCGGCCCAAGGGCTCCAGCATGGCCTCCAGGTTATCCAGGTTCGCCGCCCATCGTTCGCCGCCGCCCTGGTTCCAAAACTCTTCCTGGTTCACCTTGCCAGGTGCGCTTTCGGGTTCAGGCATTATCTCCCCCTTGCTTGCTTCCTAGAAATCATACACCACGGCGCCCCGGGTCACGGTATCGGTGGACTTGCGCCCATCCGGCACATTGCCGTCCCAGTGCACATCATAAGAAAGCTTGCCCGACAGACGGTCATTGATCTTGAGCTTGAGCGCGCTCGAGGAATCGAGGCTACTGCGCTCGCTGCCGATAAAGGCCGCTACCTCGTTGCTGAAGGTGGCGGACTTGCTCAGCCGCCACTCGAACTCGCTGCTCACGCGCCCGCCGTATTCGTACTCCGTATTCCCGCCGGGCTTGACCTTGGATTGCCGCGCATTGGGCCCGGCCTCCACCGACAACAGGAACCTTGGCGTGTCGAGAAGTTTGTAACCTGCACCCACGCTTTCCGATATCTGATAATCGAAGCCACTGAATCGGTCGTCTTCGAAACTCAGGAACCCGAAGACAAACGCCCGGTTCGAATAGGCGTAATTTGTTTCGTAACTGCCAAGAAATCGTTGCTTGGTTGTGGTCTTGCGATCAACCGTCCAGTCGCCTTCCAGATTGAGCTTGTGGCGCCAGAGCGTTCGATCAAGTGTAAGTTCCACCTTGGCATTCACGGTCTGCTCGTCGGTGTTGCCGGTGCTCAGGTCGACACCGCCCTCGACCTCGCCGTGCAGGCCGATCGCGCCGAAGAAGCCCTCCGCTGGCGCCGGTGATCCGGCCGCGTCGGCGGGCGGCTTTGGCGAAGTGTCCCGCGCAATGTTGACCGCGTAGGTAGCCCCGTTCTTGCCGCCGCTCTCGGGCGTCAAAGCCCGCGCAAGGTCTTCGATTTCCCCCTGTAATTCCGGGTAGGCTTCCGAGGCCAGTTCCACGGCGGCAACCAAGTATCGGGCCTCGGGCCGGTTGGCGGCACGTTCCAATATCTCCGCTACGCCCTCGGGCAAAGGCCCTTCCGCCTGTGCGCCGCCCGCCGCAAGGCCCGTCAAGATTATCGCCGCCAGACACCCGACCCATTCCGCCCGTTTCATGACTCAACCTTCCTGGTAATTCGCAAGCCGCCTTTATAGTCGCTAGCCGCTGCATTTTCCACGCACGGCGCGCCGGATTCTCAGGGCTGCCCCGTATAAAGCCCATATCAAGCGCACGGGGGACGCCTTACTCCAACGCAAGGAGAGACCCAAATGTCGAGCAAAACATGGAAATCAAGATCGCGCCTCTTGGGCGGTTTGGCCCTGCTTCCGGTTCTGGGCCTGTTCGTAGCCGCCGCCCAGGCCCACCCCAAGGGCGAATCCCACTCTTCGGGATTCGGCGGGCTGAAGACCTGCATCATGACATTGGATACCGACGAAGATGGCGAGATCAGCGCCGAGGAAGCCAAGAAATTGCACGAAGAACCGTTCAGCGAGCTGGACGGCAATGGCGACGGCAAGATCACCAAGAGGGAGTTCATCTCGGAAGACGCGCGGGAAAAGAGCCGCAAGAAGCGCAAAGAGGAACGCCGGGCCAAGCACTTCGCCAAATTGGACAAGAATGACGACGGCAAGGTCACCCTGGACGAGTTTTCAGCGGCCCACTCTGAACGCATGAAGAAGAAGATGCATCACGGCGGCATGGACGGCGACATCATGGAGCACCTGGGCAACATGGAGCATGGCGATTTCCGCGAAATGGGCCGCGATATTCGACGCATGGCCAAGCGCGCGCGGCACCACGCGATGAAGGGCATTTGTGACGGCATGGAAGCCGAAGCGGAAACAGAAGACGGCGACGAAGAATAGCCCGTGGTGTCTCTAAACAGGTGCGGGGCGGCCGAGGCCGCCCCGCAAGTGGCGCGCGACGGGGGGAGGTCGAGCGCCGGGGGTTATGAACCCCAATTCCTCTGTCAGACGATCTCCGCGATCCTCATGGTGATCGCCACGGCGTAGGAAACCAGCCCCAGGATTGCGGCCTTGTCCAGCATGGTGGAGATGACCTCTATACGGGTCTCCCAATTGGTCACGCCTTCGCCCTTGGCCGAGGTCACGGCTGTCGGGGTTTGGTGCTTGTTGTTCTTGTTTTCGATCCGCATATCACTCACTCCTAAAATTTAACGCCGCTACACGCATGGATTATGTTGCATTGCAACGTACTGGGATTTCCTTTCAATAATTTGAATTTATTGGATAAATTCGCTGCAGGCGTATATATGCGGGCAATTACCTCAATTTACAATTGCTGATATTGCGTTGCAGCAATGCAATTTTTGCATACCTAAAATATGACCCTCCCCGGTAACTATTGCCGACCAATGACCGGCTTTGCTGATATGGTGCGCACCGCCCGCCCCTCCGGCGGGCCTTGGGATGGCAATTAGAGGTTTAACCATGCTGCGTCTTATCGGGTTTCTGTTGATCTGTCTGAGCGTTCCGGCG
>CAYOOG010000046.1:0-16935 GCA_964405515.1 uncultured Alphaproteobacteria bacterium
CTGTGCATCGTTGTCACAGTCATATGGTGGATTTAATGAGTCTGGACCCTAGGTATTTCAATTCCGGCGGCTTCCCGGTCCCAGGTATTCTCGTTCAAAGAGTTTTTCCGTAGCTCGACCTTGCGGACGTTCTGTGTCGACGGTGTCCTGGGAAGAGACTCCACGAATTCAATGTAGCGAGGAACCATGAATCGGGGCATTCGCGGGATCAGAAAGGCGATAAGTTCCTCTGGAGTCAGCGTCGATCCTTCGCATCGGGTGGCAACAACCTTGACCTCATCCTCCCCGTGTTCCGAGGGCACGCCAATGGCGGCTATCCCGGTTAAGTCGGGGTGCTGGGAAACAATCGCCTCAACTTCGAAGGATGAAATATTCTCGCCGCGCCGCCGCATATAGTCCCGTTTACGGTCAACAAAGTAATGAAATCCATCTGCATCGCGGCGCATGGCATCGCCGGTATGTAGCCATCCATTGCGCCAAGACTCGAATGACTTTTCCGGCTTTCCGTAATAGCCCTGACTTATCGACCAGGGCTGGCTTGTGCGCACGATCAATTCGCCGACTTCGCCGACCGGGACTTCATAATCGAAATCATCAACGATGCGGGCCTCGTAACCGGGCCTGACCTGGCCGCAACTGCTGAAGTTGTCGGTGACATTAGTTCGGCCCAGGGGAGTGCCCGCTTCGGTCATGCCAAAGTGTGTATTTATGATCACGTCAAAGCGTTTGCGAAAGGCGTCCATGTCGCTGATCATTGTGACGTATTTGAGGCAATGATTCTTGTCACCGGTTGATGGCTCGAGGGCCAGAACCCATTTGGCCATGGCCGGCAGCAATATGCTGACCGTGCATTTGTATTTATCCACGTCACGCCAGAATTCTTGCGTCTTGAATTGCTCGCGAATGACGATTCGTCCGCCGAAGGCGATCATCGCGAGAAAGGGCACTTTTCCGGTTCCGTGAAACATCGGGAAGGGCGCGTAGAACGCATCATCCGGACCAAGGTAGTCGATGTACTGGATGGAGTTCATGTAATAATCCCATGGGATCATTACGCCTTTCGAGGGGCCGGTGGTGCCGCCGGTATACAATATTCCGGCAATATCCCAGGGCTTGGGCGCGTCGAACTCCTCGGTCGTATCAATTGACGCCAGCAACTCATCCCCATCAACGATCTTGGCCTGAAGTTTCGGGAGATCGGCGCGAGCCGACATCACAGCCACTGTTTCCAAGTTCGGAAGGCGATCAGCGATGTCTACGAGACGGTCAAAATACCGGTCGTCGATGAGCAGGACCTTGGCGCCCGAGTCTGAAATTATGTAGTGCAACATGTCGCCGAGATAGTTGGTGTTGATCGGCACCTCGATCGCCTTCAGCGAGGAAAGGCCAAGCCATGACGCCGCCGTATTGACGGCGGGAGCATAAAATACAGCGACCCGGTCGCCTTCGATTACATCAAGGCTGAGAAAGACTTGCGCCCACTTTTGAACCAGCTCATGAAACTGCAGGTAAGTGAGCGATTCTTTGCCGACTTCCTCGACAAAGGTCCGGTCAGGCGTCAATCGTGCGCGTTTGGCCAGTAGAAGCGGCAGGGCATCCTGCGGACCTATCTCAATTTCCGGCGCCGTCATAATCTTACTATCCTTGATAGGTGCGATTGCACGATATTCCCCAAGCGGACCCTATTTGCGTCCGAATGTATCAAGATCAGCGCATTCACGAAACCGTGATGCCCCATCCTCCTGAACCCGATCCCGTTCACGCCACTAAATCGCCCAAAGTGTGACCGCCGTCACGTTTTGTCGCGCCATCCTTGTTCATACTCACTATCAAATAAAGGGAAGAACTCCAGGGCGAGACGCATCAGTTCAACCCATCCGACAGGAGAAATCGACGTGAAAAACCTCAATCTTACAATCGCCGCTGGAACCATTACCGCAATCCTTTCCGCTTCATCCCTAGGCTTGGCCGCCGAATCCAGAACCGCGAAGGCGACCGGGGTCGATACTCCGGTTCAGGAACTCGTGGTGGACCAACAGATTACGCGGAGTGAAGCGAGAAATCTGATCAAGTCCTATCTCAAGGAAAAAGGCAAGAAGCAGCGCGTAGGCAAGGTCATGCCGACTGCCGAAGGCTGGAAGGTAACCGTGACCACGCTTCAGAAATCGCCGATCAGGAAGTACGTTGTCAATTCCGCGACCGGCGAAATCAGCTAGATTTGCCCGATATTTCAAAGGGGTCGGTGATGCGTTCACCGGCCCTTTTTATTTCGGTTGAAAGCGTCGCAGGTTCGACTAATCTTTGCTGCGGAATTTCCACCGTTTTTTCCCTTTGTTGGAAGCGTGTTCCGACAGGCGAAGAGGGCACAAGATGACATCGAACAAGAAATTTGGAGTGGCGGCGCTGGCCGGAATTTTCATGATGGTCGGCGCTCTTGGCAGTGCCACGGCGCAGGATGATCCGGTCGAGATATTCATGGCTTGCGAAGTTATCAAGCACGATATTGACCGGCTGGCCTGTTTCGATTGGGCGGTCTCAAGAGCGAAGGCCCGGCCGCGGCAAAAGCCCACATCGGCGCCGTCGGTGTCCAGCGCGCCTCAATCCCAGGCACCAGCCACAGCGCCCGCCTCGCGGCGCAGGCCGAAGGGCAGAAGGGCGCAGGCCAACAGGGCGTGATACTCGGGGCGTTTATCATCCTGGGAGATGGCTTTTTCGAAAAGTTCCCGGGCCTGGCGGTAACGGCCGGACATTTGCGCCACGGCGCCGAGCAGGTACAGGGCATGGCCATGGTCGGGCTGCGCCTCCAGGATTTGGCGGCACAGTTCGCCGGCGCGATCCAGATCCCGTTGCTCGAGAGCTTTCTCCGCCTGCTTTTGCAACTCACGCAGTTTTTTTGGGCTGACGTCTATTGTGTCCTCTCGACCCTATTTTCGCGCGCAGTTACCGCCCCGCGGGCCAGCAGGAATGCGGCCGTCAGGGCCAACATTCCGTAATTCAAGATGGCAGGTCCTCGGGCCGGATGATGTCATCGCCGAGGCGGTTGAGAACATCGCGGGCGTCATGGGCGTCGACGTTATCGGCTGGCTTTTCACCCTTGAAGATCAGGATATTGCCGACGGCCTCGTAATAGTTACGAACGCCGTATCCGCCACCATAGCCGTAACCACCGCCATATCCGTGATAACCGTGATGACCGTATCCTCGTCCGTAACCAAGATAGCCGTAGCCACCCGCGCCGCGCTCGGGCAGGTCATCCGATTCCGACTTGGTCAGGATGAAATAGTCGAAACCATTTTCTACGGTGATTTCGGCGGCCCGGTAGAGCATGTAAAGATCGACCGTCTCACGCCGGGTTAGGGAGTTTCCATTGAACGAAACCCGGTAACGGTTGGTCTCGATCTGCTTTTCTGAATAGCCGCGGCCATAATCGCCGGCGGCCTGATACGGGGTGACGTTTGCGCAGCCGGCAAGAGCCAACGCGGCTACGCAAAGAGCGATCAGCTTATTTCGAATCATGGTGCCTTCCTTTAATAATCCGAAGCTCGGAACGCCCTGCAGCACAACAGCATTCTAGTATATGCGGCCATGCTCGCGCATCAAAAGATCGCCACCGGAGTAAAAAAGTCGTGAGGGTTGAAACCCGCCTATTCGGCGGGTTATTCGCCGCTTATTCGCCCAGCTGTTTTTGAGGCGCTTCCTGGGTTTGTTTTGCGCCACCGAACAGCCGCGAAACCCACTTCCGCGAGTCCTCCACGAGGGAATAAGCCACCGGAATGACCAGCAGGGTCAGTAGTGTCGATGACGCCAGGCCACCAATGATGAGAATCCCCATGGGAGTGCGATATTCTGCACCGTCCGAGGTTGACGTGGCCATGGGGATCATGGCGAAGATCGTGGACACAGCCGTCATGAGAACGGGGCGCAGGCGGATCGGGCCTGCCTTGAGCATTGCGTCGCGTGCGCCCAAACCTTCTGCGCGCATTTGGTTGGCGTAGTCGATCAGCAGAATGCCGTTCTTCATCACCAGCCCCATGAGCGCGATAAGCCCAAGTTGAGCGAATACAGACAGCGGCATGCCGGACAAGGACAAGAGCGCGAATGCGCCGATGAATGACAAAGGCGCCGTCAGCATGGTAATGGCAGGTTGTACGAAGCTGTTGAACTGAGCAGCCAAAATCATATAGAGCGACATAAGGGCAAGCGAAAAGGCGAACTTGATCGTCTCTGCCGCCTCTCCCATCATCTTCGACCGGCCCTGCCACTGGCCGGAATAATCCGGCGGAAATTCAATTTCCGAAACAATATTTTCGTAAGTCTGGATTGCCGTTCCCAGCGCCACACCTTGGGTCAGGTTGGCGTATATGGACAGCTTGCGCGCCCGATCATAGCGGTCAATTCGAACCGGTCCTTGGTCAATGCGGAATTCGCCTACATTCGCCATGTCCACCAAGCGGCCGTCGGCGGCTCGCACCTGTATGGTGCCCAACTTTTCCGGGTTGTTGCGCTGGTGCTCCTCAAGGCGCACGCGGACATCATGGCGCCGCCCGTCTTCCTCGAAGGACGCAATATCCTGCCCGCCCACGAGCGAGCGGACGGATGTTGCGAGGTTAAGTACCGAGACCCCTAAATCAGCGGCGCGTTGCCGGTCAATGTGGAGTTGGACCTCGGGCTTGCCCGCGTCGTAGCTTGACTTCACGTCCGCGTACAATCCAGTGGCGCGGACACGGTTCATAATTTGATTGGCGATGGAATCCATGACCTCAAGATCGGGGCCCGTCAAAATGTATTCCAGATCGAAGGCAGTGAAACCGCCACCCGAAACGATCGGTATATTATTGACCGTGGCTCTGGTTGCCTCGGGCGCCGCTCTCGCCATTGCGGCCCGGACGTCTTGCATGACTTCTATCTGGCCTATTGGTCGGGCTCGTTTTGGCACCAGGGTAATGAAGAAGTGAGCCTCGTTCGTACGGCCTTCCACGCCGTCGCCAACGGTGAAGAAGGCATTTGTCACGTGCTCGACTTGGAGGATGCCCGTGGTCACGCGCGAGGCCACTTTTCTTGTGACTTCAATACCGGTGCCGAGTGGCATTTCCAGCGTGGCCAGGAACTCGCTTTTGTCGGAGTTGGGAACGAAGGCCAGGGGTATGGTTGTGGAAACCGCCACGCCGCCGCCAATTGCCGCCATCGCGAACAGCATTACCAAAGCACGGTGGCGAAGGGCGGTGGTGAGAACCCCGAGATAGAAACGCTCAAGCGCTGAATATATTGCCTGGGATATGCGGGCCGCGGTGCCTTTAGAATCCGAACGCTTTAGGGCGCGCGCGCAGAGTGCCGGCGTCAAGGTGAGGGAGACCAAAAGCGACGTACCGACCGCAAAAACCACGGCCAGCGCGTATTCGTGAAAGAATTCGCCGATAACGCCGGTCGTGAAGGCGATCGGCGTGAACACGGCCATGACCGATGTTGTGCCCGATATTACCGCCCATACTACGCGCTTGACGCCCATGAGAGTGGCCTCCATGGGGGGGTGGCCTTCTTCAATATAGCGGTGGACGCTTTCCAGCACGACGGTCGCATCGTCGATCAGAATGCCGATGGCGATGGAGAGCGCCATCAAGGTGACAGAGTTAAGGGTGAAATCCATCAAATAGAAACAGAAGAAGGTGGAGATAATGGAAACCGGCATGGCCACGGCGACGATTAACGTGGCCCGAATGCTCAACAGGAAGAACATGGTCACGATAACGACCAGGCCGACGCCCAGAACCATGTCTATGGCAACGTCGCGAGCCTGATCCTCAATAAATCGGCCAGTGTTGCGCACGACGACCATCTTCACACCGGGCGGCACTTTATCCCGCATGTTTTCAACAGCGTCCCGTATGGCGTGGCTCGCTTCGACCACATTTGTGCCGGACTGACGCCGTATCTCTAATGACACGCCCATGGTGCCATTTAGTTCAGCGTAGGTTCTTTGGTCCTCGAGGCCATCCTCCACACGGGCCAAATCCCGCAATCTGGTTGGTGCGCCGTCCCTAAAGGCGACAACGATGTCCTCGAATTCAGCAACCGAGGCGACTTCGCCTTTGGTCTTCACACCGAATTCAGCGCGCATGCCGGCCGTATCCAGCCGGCCGCCCGGAATCTCCGCATGCTCGTTGCGAACGGCGCGGATGACCTCGCCGGCGGTAATGCCGTAAGAGCGCAAGCGGTCGTTATCAAGCCATATGCGAACCTCTCGTTCGCGTCCGCCGACAATGGCTATGGAGCCAACACCCTTGACTCTTTCCAGGCGTTCCTTGACCTGATAATCAGCGAAGTCCGTCAATTCACGGATCGGAAGTTCGCCGGAAATCAGTACGTACATAATGGGTTCGGCGTCCGGATCGAGTTTTTCGACGATCGGAGGTTCCGCATCGTTTGGCAGATCACGAATTGTCCGTGAGGCCCGGGCGCGGGCTTCCTGGGCCTTGATGTTCACATCTTCTTCAAGTTTGAACTGGAGGAAGACCTGGCTCACGCCTTCTGAACTGGACGATCGAATAGACTCGATCGCCGAAATCGTGTTCATGCGTTCCTCGATGACATCCGAGACTTCGGTTTCAACGGTCTTGGGCGAAGCGCCTTCGAGCACTGTCGTTACTGTGATGTTGGGAAATTCAATCTTGGGAAAAAGATCGACGCCCACCCGCCCGAGCGAGATATATCCAAGCATGACCAACGCGGCCATCAACATGACCGCGAATACAGGACGGCGGATGGAAAGCTCAGCCAGCCACATTTCCGCTTACCAGGCGGATCGGCGCACCTTCATGAAGTTGAGGCAGATTGGGTCCGGCGAGTACTTCGTCACCTTCCTTAAGTCCGTTGAGCACTTCGACCCGCTCGGCATCCAGACCGCGCACCTTGATTGCCTGGCGTATTGTAAAGCCCCGCTCTGGAATATAGGCGAAAGTGTTTCCGCTGCTTCCCAATAGTGCCCGGCGCTCCATTACCAGCGCCTGGCGGGCAGCCGGGAACAGTTCGGCGCGGACAAAGAGACCTGGCTTGATAACGTAATCGGGATTCGTGAGAGTCAGTCGAATCTCGACGGCGCGGGAGCGTTCGTCGATCCGGTCATTGATAATATTCACGTGGGAGTCGAAGACTTGGTCAAGGCCGTCGATACGGATCTTGCCGGGGGTTCCCAACTGAACCTGTGACAGGTACGTCTCCGGAATCTGGATGATGGCGGAGACGATATCAATCTTCTGAATTTGCACGACGGCGGAGTTGCTTCCCGGCACGCGTGTGCTCAGGAACACGCCTTCGTCAACGTTGCGGCGGGTGATGGTGCCGTTGAAGGGCGCCCGCACGACCGTATCGAGGAGATGTTGGCGCATTTGATCCAGGGCGGAACGGGCAATGCCCAGTTGGGCCATGGCAATGCGATGCTGTGTCTTTGCGTCGTCAAGCCGGGTGACCGAAATTGCGCCGGAGCCCTGCAAGCGGGCAAAACGATTGACGTCCCTTCGGGCCTTTTCGGCCTGGGCCTCGGCCAGTTTCACAGCATGCTGCAGCTCTTTCTTGCGGATTAGCAGATCGGTGTCGCGGGTCCTGAAGAGGGGGTCATGCTTGCTGACGCGGTCGCCAACCTTGACCATGATTTCTTCGATAATACCGTCCACGCGCGGGCCAACATTCGTTGTCTTGGCGGCGGCGATGGTGCCCGTGCCGATAACGGGAGTGACCACGTCGGTCTGCTCAACCGGCAGCGCAATGACCGAGATGACCTCGGCGGGCGGGGGGGCGATCTGAGCCGACGTCGCACCGTCGGCCCCTGAATCGCCACAGGCGGCGAGCGCAAGGCAAGCGGCGACAAGGGCGGCATACGCCGCGACTCGGCCAAGTCCAAAACTGTGTTGAAGGTTACGCATACATACAATCCAGGTGTACCTAAGGGGACAAATAGGAACAGCCGGACGCCAGCACAAGGCTACCCGGTAAAAATAATATACATGAATATTATATCCATGTATATTAAAATTTCGTGTAACAGCGTGGTAAATCATGGGGCGTAGAGATTTAGCCAGCTTCGGCCTGGATCAAGAGGAAATGGACCGAAGCCTTGGGTTTGTCCTGCATGACGTGGCGCGCCTGCTGCGCAGGGCCATAGACCGGCGTGCAAAGGAATGGGGCGTCACGCGGACCCAGTGGTGGGTTCTCGGGCACCTTTTGCGCACGGACGGCCAGACTCAAACGGATTTGGCCATCGAACTGGATATGGAAAAGGCGCCGCTGGGAAGGCTCCTCGACCGGCTGGAGGAAAGCGGCTGGATCGAGCGGCGGCCCGACCCGGATGACCGCCGCGCCAAGCGTGTCTTCAGCACGGCCAAGGTTGATCCGATCTTGGAGGTCATGAGCGGCGCGGCATATGAGTTATATGAAGAGGCGCTGGACTCCCTCGACGCCAAGCAGCGCGAAGCGCTGATCGAAATGCTTGTGACCATGCGCGGCAATTTGCTAAAGAACGAGAACTGAAGACAAGGAAGTCCTCGAAATGTCGGATGTTGACGGAGCCGGGGGGGAGTTCGCCCCTTACCTCGGCCCGACCGAGACTATTGAATCGACCCACCCCGCCGTAACCGTCTTTGCCAGAGAGTTGCTTGAGGGCGCGAACGGGCAGGTGGATGCCGCTGTGCGGCTCTACTACGGCGTGCGCGACGGTGTGCGTTACGACCCCTACACCTGCGTCATGACGGTAGACGCGCTAAAGGCGTCGGCGATACTGGAGGCGGGCCGTGGCTGGTGTGTGCCGAAGGCGATCCTGCTGGCCGCCTGCTGCCGGTCCATCGGCATTCCGGCGCGTCTTGGATATGCCGATGTGCGAAATCATTTGTCCACCGCCCGGATGCGCGAAGTGATGGGGACCGATCTGTTCTACTGGCACGGCTATACGGATATCTATCTTGAGGGGGCCTGGATCAAGGCCACACCAGCCTTCAACCTGGAACTCTGCGAGAAATTCCGGCTCAAGCCCCTGGAATGGGATGGCACGGAGGATTCCCTCTATCACCCCTTCGATCTGGAGGGGAACAAGCACATGGAGTACGTCAACTACCGCGGCGAATACGCCGACGCGCCTATTCAGGAGATCGCCGATTGTTTCGAGGCGGAATATCCCGGCGTCGATTTGGCCAAGGGTGGATTCGCCGGTAAGGCCGACGCCGATTTCGACAAGGACGTGGCGGCGGAAACGGCGAGGTAAGTTCTGGCTCTATTTTTTGCGGCGGCGTGCGTGCGGGACGGGCTAATATGCGCGCCTTACATGAAGGAGGTGACATGAGGGGTCCATTGATTTTGCTCGGCTTTGCCGTGCTGGTGTTGTTGACGGGATACATGCTTTATGGCGCCAATGAGGAGTCGGTTACGGTGGCGGAGCGCATTGCCGCCAATACCACAAGCGTAGATGGCCAGCGGATTGCGGACGCCGATGCCGAACCGGGAAATTGGTTTACGACCGGGCGCACCTTCTTCGAGGAACACTATTCCCCGCTCGAAATGATCAACCAGGACAACGTTGGCGATCTTGGTTTCGCCTGGGATTATGAAACCGGCACCAACAAGGGCATGGAAGCCAGCCCGGTGGTTATCGACGGCATTATGTACACCTCCGGCATGGCTGGGGCGGTCTACGCTCTTGACGCGCGCACGGGCGCCGAAATCTGGACCTGGGACCCGGAGATTCCAGGCTGGGCCTGGCGCCGGGCCTGTTGCGACTACGTCAATCGCGGTCTTGCGGTTCGGAAGGGCAAGGTCTACGTGGGCACGCTCGATGGCCGCCTCGTGGCTTTGGATGCCGCGAGCGGGACGGTTGTCTGGTCGGTGAATACCATCATCGACATGGACAAGCCCTATACCGTCACCGGCGCGCCTCGCGTGGCGAATGACAAGGTGATCATTGGTAACTCCGGCGCGGAATTCGGCGTGCGCGGGTACATTACCGCTTATGACGCGGCCAGCGGCGACTTGGCGTGGCGCTTTTACACCGTGCCCGCCGGACCCAACGAGCCTTTCGAACATCCCGAGTTGCAAATGGCCGCCAAGACCTGGGACCCCAACAGCCTTTGGGAAGTGGGCGGCGGCGGCACGGTCTGGGACGGAATGGCCTATGACCCGGATCTGAACATATTGTATGTGGGTACCGGCAACGCTTCGCCCTATCCTTGGAAGACCCGCAGCCCAAGTGGCGGTGACAATCTGTTTCTTGCCACCATATTGGCGCTGAATCCGGATAGCGGGCAGTTGATCTGGCACTATCAGACGACACCCGGTGAAAACTGGGACTATACGGCCACCCAGCCGATCGTTCTGGCTGACCTGATGATTGAGGGGGCCAAACGCAAGGTGCTCATGCAGGCGCCCAAGAACGGTTTTTTCTACGTGCTTGACCGCGAGACCGGCGAACTACTTTCGGCGGAGAAATACGTCACCGTCAATTGGGCCAGTCACGTGGATATGGAAACCGGACGACCGGTTCGCACGGGCATTGCCAATTATGACGAGGAACCGGCCTACGTCCTGCCGTCCATGGCCGGTGGGCACAACTGGCCACCCATGTCCTATAGCCCGAAAACCGGACTGGTCTACATTCCGGTCATCGATATCGGCATGGCGGTGATGTTGGAGGAAGATTTCAAGTACCGGCAGAGCAGCACGAATATGGCGGCCGGGGCGTTGCTTGACGGCGAATTCGAGCCAAGCTCTGTAAAGGGCCATGCGCCGCCCGAGCATCAGGCCCATCTGGTGGCCTGGGACCCGGTTACGGGCAGCAAATCCTGGAACCTGGATCTCGATTTTTTCTGGACCAGCGGCGTGCTTTCGACTGCCGGGAATCTGGTCTTTCAGGGAGATGCCAAAGGCTTTTTCAGCGTCTACCGGGCCGATAATGGCGAGCTCTTGAAGCGTATCGAGGTCGGCACAAGCATCATTGCCGGGGCTGTCAGTTATACGGTGGCCGGCGAGCAATACGTTGCCGTCATGGCCGGCTACGGCGGTGGACCCATGTACGCCTATCCGCCGGGCGTGGCGGCGCTAAAATACGGCAATGACAATCGGATTATCGCTTTCAAGCTGGGGGGCGGGCCGGTGCCCGTACCCGCGCCATTGCCGCCGCCGGGACCGCTGCCCGAGCCGCCTGAACTTAACGCCGACCCGGCAACGGTCGAACTGGGCATGAAAATATTCATGACCCATTGCGCTTATTGCCATGCGCCCATGCCCGGTGGCTACGCGGACATCAGCCGCGTCAGCGCCGAGACTCACGCCCGTTTCAAGGAAATCGTCTATGACGGCGAGCGAGAGGCCTTGGGCATGAGCGGATTCAAGGGACTGTTGAGCGAGGCCGAGGTCGAAGCCGTCCACGCCGCGTTTATCAAGATGCAGAGGGACGTTTACGCGGCCCAGTCGGCGGCGCAGCCGAACT
Source organism: uncultured Alphaproteobacteria bacterium (assembly GCA_964405515.1). Taxonomy (GTDB): domain Bacteria; phylum Pseudomonadota; class Alphaproteobacteria; order JAPYRI01; family JAPYRI01; genus CAYOOG01. Next base: position 11,465 of record CAYOOG010000046.1, read on the forward strand.
AATTGATCCGCCGGTCCTTGTCTTGCCAATAGGGCTCGCGCAGCTCGGTCTTTAGAATCTTGCCGGCCCCGGAGAGGGGCAGGGGGTCGTCGCGGAACTCCACGCTTCTCGGGCACTTGTAGCCGGCGATGAGTTCCTTGCAGTGGGCGATAAGGGCGTCGGCGTCACGCTCGGCCCCATCCTTGGGCACGATCACGGCATGGACGGTCTCACCCCATTCGTCACTTGGAATGCCGATGACCGCGCATTGCGCCACTGATTCGTGTTGGTAAAGGGCGTTTTCGACCTCTGTCGTATAAACGTTTTCACTGCCGCTCACGATCATGTCCTTCAGGCGGTCGGTGATTGTGATAAAGCCGTCTTCGTCCATGAATGCGGCGTCGCCGCTATGCATCCAGCCGTCTGCCACCACCGCTGCCGTTTCCTCGGGCTTGTTCCAGTATCCGAGCATGATGTTGGCCCCGTGCATGGCGATTTCACCCACCGTGCCCCGGGGAACCTCGTTGCGATCTTCGTCGACAATCCTGATTTGAACGCCAAAGGTGGCCCGCCCGGCGGACTTGAGCTTGTCCGATTCCAGATTCTGATGCTCGGTGGGCAGCACGGTTGCAAGCGGCGCCGTTTCGGTCATGCCGTAAGCGTGCACGAATCTGGCGTTGGGAATGGCGGCGAGCGTGCGCTTCAATAGCTCCACGGGCATGGGCGAGGCGCCGTACAAAATACTCTCCACGCCGCTCATGTCGTAGTTGCCAAAGGCGGGGTAGTCCACCAGCGCCTGGATCATCGTCGGCACCAAGATCATGAAGTTGACTTTTTCTTCCTGAACAGCCTTCAGAGTCGCTTCCGGCTCGAAACGCGGGATGAAAATGTGGCTCCCGGCGGCCGCGGTATAGCCGAAGGTGCCAATGGCATCGGCGGCATGGAACATCGGCGCCGCGTGCAAATAAGTGGAATTGTGACTGGCGCCTACTTCGGCGATGTAATTCATGGCGTTGACGCAGATGTTCCTGTGACTCAGCATCACGCCCTTCGATAAGCCGGTCGTGCCGCCGGTATAAAAAATACCGGCCATGTCGTGGCCGCCGCTGCAAGCGTCCTCGGCCGGTGACGAAGCCTCAACAAGCGCATCAAAGGACTGTGTACCTGGCGGCGCCTCACCGTCGTCGGCGTAGAGCACTGTTTCGACCGTCTCCAGCTTGCCTTCAAAGGCCTCCAACATGGGGACAAAGGCCTTGTCGACAATAAGTACCTTTGTGCCGGAATCGTTGAGGCCGTAAATAATTTCCGGCACGGCCCAGCGGATATTGATGGGCACCATGGCCGCGCCCGCCCACACCGTGCCGTATATGAATTCAAAATAACGGTCGGAATTGAGCGACAACATGGCGACCCGGTCGCCCGCGCCGACACCAAGGGAATGAAGTCCACCGGCGAGCCGCGCCACGCGCTCCATGACCTCCGGCCAAGTGTGCCGGCGGTCCCCGGAAACCGTACCGGCAGTGCCCGGACTGACTTGCGCCGCTCTCTTGATGGCCGTTGTTATCTGCATCAAAGCCCCCATTTGCCTCGCGAAAGGACCGGACTTTATCACAATTTGGCAGCCGCCAAAGCGCCAAGTAAAGTAGACGGGCTGGGAGGTTTTGGGACCGATGCAGGCAGGGTGGTACGACAAGGTAGAGGCGGCGTTGGGCAAGAGGCCCCTTGGCCACGGGCCGCTGTCCGGCGGCTGCATTGCCGAAGTCCATCGGCTTGAAATGCCCGGTGGGGAGCCCCTGGTGGCCAAAGTGGCAGCCCAAGCAGAGGAGGGCGCTGCGGCCGGCGACGGCCTGGAGCTGGAAGGCTGGATGTTGGACTTCTTGGCCGAAAACAGCACCCTGCCGGTGCCCAAAGTACTTTTTAGCGACGGCGGCCTCCTGCTTATGACCTGTCTGCCGGGAGGTGGCTCGCTTAACCCAAAGGCCGAGGAACACGCAGCCGAACTGCTGGCCGCGCTGCACGCAGTCAGCGGACCCGATGAGGGCGCGCGGCGATTTGGGCTGGAGCGGGATACGGTGATCGGCGGCCTGCGGCAGCCCAATCCCTGGGCGTCCTCGTGGGTGGATTTCTTCCGCGAGCAGCGGCTGATGTTCATGGCCCGGGAGTGCCTTGAGGCCGGGCGGCTGGATAAGGCCACCATGTCCCGCCTCGAAGCCCTGGCGGTCAAGCTTGATGATCTGATCGACGAGCCCGAGCATCCTTCCCTGGTGCACGGTGATATGTGGGGCGGCAATGTGGTTGTGGAAGGCCCGCGGGTCAGCGGCTTTGTCGACCCCGCCATTTGCTTCGCCGACGCCGAGATCGAACTGGCCTTCAGCACCCTCTTCAATACCTTCGGTGATGCCTTTTTCTCGCGCTACGGTGAAATCCGCCCGATCCGCCCCGGTTTCTTCGAGGTCCGCCGCGATATCTATAACCTTTGGCACCTGCTTACCCATGTCCATCTGTTCGGCGGCGGATACCTCTCCGGCGTCGAAGGTGTGCTCAGGCGGCATGGAGTGTAGGATGCGCTGAACAAGGAACGGGAATAAAGGAGCAGCGGTATGGAAGAAGCCCTTCAGCGCCTGATTGACGAGCGGGATATCCGTGAAGTTCTGTACCGCTATTGCCGGGCGGCGGATCGTTTCGACGTGGACGAAATCCGCAAGACCTATCACGAAGGGGCCATCGATAATCACGGTGTGTTCAACGGCCCGGCGGATGATTTTCTGAAATTTCTTGAGCAGAGCGCCGATATGGACGGCCCACTCAAGATGATTCAGCACACGATTTCAAATATCCTGATCGAATTGGACGGCGATAAGGCGGACGTGGAAAGTTATTACTTGGGCTATGCCCTGTGGGACTTGCCGGACGGCCAGTACGATGAACTGACCGGCGGGCGCTACCTGGATCAGTTCGAGCGCCGCGACGGCAGATGGGCGATCGTGCGCCGTGATGTGGCCTACGACTGGTCACGCATGTCGCCCTGCACGGAAAAATTTTGGGACCGCATGGGCGGCGAACACTTCCAATTCGGTGCGCGCGATAAATCCGATCCGCTGTATACGCGCCTGGAATCCTAATCAACGACCGCCTGATAAACCAGCGCCGCGAGTTCCTCCTTCAAGGGGTAGACGTTCGAGAGCATGAACTGGGTCATCAGCACCACGATCAGATCTTCGTCGGGGTCGATCCAGAATATGGTGCTGGCGGCACCGCCCCAGTAATACGTGCCGTTGGAGCCCGGCGCGCCGGTCTTTGTGATGTCCGTGACAACGGCAAAACCAAGGCCGAAGCCGACGCCCATATCAGCGGGCATGTCGGCGCGGCGCACGTGCGCCGACGACATAAGCTCGACGGTCTTGGGACCAAGAATGCGCGTGCCTTCCAGTTCGCCGCCGTTCAGCATCATCTGAGCGAAGCGCATGTCGTCCATGGTGGTGGATAGCATTCCGGCGCCGCCCGAGAGTAATTCCCGCTTGCCGGCAAAGAGGCTGCCGCTCGCGGTGTCGATGACTACCAGTTTGCCTTCCTCCGTGCCGTGGTTGGCGGTAAAGCGAGCGAGTTTTTCCTTGGGCACAAAGAATCCGCTGTCGTCCATGCCCAGGGGCGCGAAAATGTTCTCCGCAAGGTAGTCATCAAAGGGCTGGCCCGAGACCACCTCGACCAGCCGCCCCAGTACATCCGTGGAAACACCGTAGTTAAAGGCGCTGCCCGGTTGGTGGAGTAGGGGCACTTTCACGAGTTCAGTGATGAAATCCGCAAGGCTACCGTCCTCACCGTCGAAGCGCGGGTACATGATACTTTTCTCGCGGTACATCCGGTCCACGGGGTTTGCGTTCATGTGGCCGTAAGTCAACCCGGAGGTATGGGTCAGAAGATCGCGAACCGTTATGTCGCGTTTGGCGTCCTCGGTCTCTATTCCATCTTCGGTCTCGCGCACAAATACCTTCATGTTCTTGAAGGCGGGAATGAATTTCGAAACCGGATCGTTGAGCCGCAGCTTGCCCTGTTCCACCAGGGTCATCACGGCGACACTGGTGATGGGCTTGGACATGGAATAAATGCGGAAAATAGCGCCGGGCTCGAGGGCTCCGTCCTTGGACGCATCCATCTCGCCGAATTGTTCGAAATAAACCAGTTTGCCGCGCCGCGCCACGGCGGCGGAAATCCCGGCGAGTTTTCCCTGGTCGATATAGTCCCTCATCACCGGCGCGATGCGTGCCAGGCGCTCCGCCGACATGCCGACCTGTTCCGGGCTTGCCGCGGGCAGGCCCGGCCCTGCCAGGGCGGGCAGGGAAATGAATAGGAGAAAATAAATCCATAATCGGTTCATCTAGATCGTTCCTTTAGCTGTCCGTCTTGACGCGGATGTTGTTGCCATCAAGAAAAACGCCCCTCTGGCCATCAAAAATCTGCTCCAGGGCCGCTCCCCTGGGCAAGGCCAAGAGATGCGCTTCGCATGTGCGGCAATCACTGCTGCCGAAGCCGGGCGCGGGCACGGAAACGTCTGGTCCCTCCCGCACATGGTCCACAAGGCGGCATTCCTCGCCACCAGGAAAGGCCGCCACGGCAATGACCTTGCCGGCTTCGGTCAGGTGGTCCACGTGCCAATGGCGGCCGGTCTTGGGCCGGGCGTGACGGCGCACCCGCGCGCGCAGGCCTCCTGGGCCATAGGCGCTGCCCAAGTAAAGATAAAGGCCGCTTGGCAGGTTTTCCACACTACCGGTGGGTGAGACGATGTCGTGCTCGGTGCGAATGACGATGGCGTAAGCGCCGCCATCCTTGGGCAGGCTGTCGAGGCTCCGGGCGTTCTTCATATCGCTTGCAGCGCCTCTTCGAGGTCGTGCAAGAGCGCGGCGGTTGTCTCGATTCCAGCGCATAGACGCACAACACCGTTACCGGCGCCGACGACGGCCCCTGTCTCTACCTTCTCCAGGATTTCCAGGCGATAACCGTCTGAATAATCAGCGTGATCCATGGCCGCTGCCTCCCCGCGATGCCGGCGGCAGACTAGCATATGGAAGCCGGCGCGTACCCCGCGGAAACCGCATTATTGCCGACGTCGGAATCCCTTTGACCCTTGTCAAGGCACCGCGTTGGAAGCTGGCGTACCAATAGCCTGGGCAACATGGAGTTGTGCGCCTGGCGGACGAAGGAGAAGACAAGATGGCCATCAAGAAATCAGAATTGAAAGAGTGGGCGAAGGAACATTTCAGGGGCCTGGAGAACTGCACCATGCCGTCCTTTACGCCGGATATGAAGGAACTGGATGAAGACGGCATCCGCCTTGACGTACAGCAAGCGATCAAGCACGGGTTCTTCTCTACGCTATGTGCGCCGGAGGCCGGGCTCACCTTCGAGGAAGCCAAGCGTTTCCTTGAAATCGTCGCCGAGGAATCGGGAGATAAGCTCAACGTATCTGACCTGCACCCTTAAAAGTGGTCCGGGAC
>CAYOOG010000047.1:0-16784 GCA_964405515.1 uncultured Alphaproteobacteria bacterium
TGTTGCCCGGCTTGTTCCAAACGGCTCGAACCGCGATGTCACAGCCATCGCTGGTCCAACTGTTTTCATAAACCTCCGCGGGCTGCGAACTCATCGCGCCGGCAATTGCGTCTCAAACCGCCTCACTGGCTTCTTTTTGCAAGAATTCGGTGATTGTGCCGCTGCCGAGACGTATCAGGCTCTTCTCAATGTCGAAGAGCGTGCGGGCCGCGCCGCCAAGTACATAAGCGTTCTTTAGTTCGTAGGCCGCCCAGTCGGCTTTTGCGAAAGCGGCGCTTTCACACAATCCCCGGCGTTGCCGCCGGGCATTGTCGAAACCCGTGGCCACGCGCTGGAAAATCTCGTTCATGCCTTCGGAGACTTCCTCGCCGAAGACCGCGTCTTGGAACTGATTCTCTATGTAGTCTTGACCCCACGCCGAGGGGCTTGTAATGCCTCCCGTCCAATCACCGATCGTGCCCTGAGCGGACGCCGGCGCGGCTAAGAACACCGCCGCCAGCAGGCAGGACAACAGGCCGATTGAGAGCCGGCACTTCACCATTCATGCCCCCCTGAAGGACAATTCATTCTGGCCGATGGCCAATACACTTCAAGCCGCGCGAAGGACCGATGTTAGGTGTAAAACCCCATCCCCTCAAGACAATTGCGTCGCGATTGTTAGTGGATATCGTGATCGGAATACGCGTATTTTACACTCAAATAATCCCTTTAGATCAAACAGTTGAATGCTGACGGAGTTTGAGGCGCTGGGGCTTGCCCGTGGCGGTGCGGGGCACCTCGGCAATCAGACGGATGTCCCTCGGGCATTTGTATACCGGCAGTCGGCAGCCCATTTGCAGCGATATGGCGGCCTTCAGGGCGGCCTCGTCGGCTTCCGGGCCGTCGGCCGGCACCACGAACAAGGCTGCCCGCACCAAGCCATCCTGGTTGGGCAGGCCCGCAACCACGGCGTCCGCAACTTCAGGCATGACAAGAACGCACTCCTCGATCTCCGTGGGGCTGACCCATTGCCCGGAAATTTTCAGCATGTCGTCGCCGCGTCCCTGATGACACCACCAGCCCTCGGCATCGAAGGTGAACATATCTCCGGTCTTGTACCAGCCCTCCTGCAGGGCATCCGCGGACGCTTCCGGCTTGTTCCAATAGCAACAGGCAAGGGAAGGCGTCTGAATCCATAAAATGCCCGGCGTATCCGGCTCTGTGATCTCCTCGCCCTCATCGGAAACAAGCCTCACCTGGACCCAGGGCGCCGGTTTTCCGGCAACGCCGGGGCGCCGCGCCGAAGGTGTGTTCATTATGAACGGATAAAGGCTCTCGGAAGTGCCTATGCATTCGAGCAGCGGCACTCCCGTCGCCGCCTCCCAGGCCTCACACTGTGCCACGGGCAGCTTTTCTCCCGCCGATATGTAAAAGCGCACCTTGCCGAAAGCGGCATTTTCCACGACACCATCGGATATCATGTTGCGATACAGCGTCGGCACGCTGAACACGATGTCGGGCCGGTGACGCTCAAGAACCCCGGCAACTGTCTTGGGATCGGCCCAACCACCATGCAGGACGATGGTCGCCCCGGCCCGGAGGCCCCCAAGAAGCAAATGTCCTAGGGCATAGGCGAAAAACATCTTGGAAGTCGCGAAAATCCGGTCGCCGGGCTTGACCCCGGCGAGTTCTTCCAGTTGCCGGTGTGCAATGGCCGCACTGCTCTGGACGTGAACAGCACCCTTCGGCTGCCCTGTCGTGCCCGACGAATAGAACCACAAGAGCATATCGTCGGGTGCCATGGGAGTCACATCGGCGTCGGGCGACTGGCTCTCAAGAAACGCCGAAAGACCTACCCGTCCGTCGCTACGCCCCTCGGTCGGGCCGCCGATCACCACGATCTTGGGCCCATCCTCGCTGGTGGCCCCATCCCCAAGGACGTCAATCAGATCATGGTCGATAAGAATAAGCGTACAGCCACTGTCCTCTATGACATAGGCGACTTCCCGGGCCGTGGTCCGAATGCTGAATGCAACCGGAACGGCGCCGATCTTCATGGCGCCCAAATAACCGGCCATAAACTCAAGGGAATCCTTGCAAATGAAAAGCACCCTATCCTGGCGCAAAACGCCTTGCGCCCGGAGACCGTTGGCGAAGCGACCGGCCAAGTCATCAAGTTCCCCGTAGGTCAGTTCACCCTCGTCACTAACCACGGCCGCTCGATCGGCAAGACCCAGAGAGATCGCCCGCCCCAGGGTCTGGACGGCCCCATTCAAGACAAGCCCGTTACCGACCTCTTCGGGCCTGTCATCAGCTTTGGTCTCACGCGTCATTTGGGCTGGCGCCTTCAATACTCGGTGTGTAATGGCTCAATACAGAGGCTCGACCCTGGTGTCAAAGACCCATAGAAAGCCTGATTCACGGTGAGAGCCACCGCCCCGGGCCACCTAAATATGGCAATTGGCGCCCAGAAAGTCGGCGGCTGACGTCGGTCTTGATCGGCATAATCGCCCGAGAATTGATCAAAATCCTGTATTTTTGTGGATTTACAGGTATTTATAGGGCTGAGTTGGAAGATTGGACGTAAGATACTTGGCAACTATACAAGAAATGGATAAGAATGCGCCGGTAGGCACAAGATATTGAATCTTTGGCCTGGGTATGGCCATGGGCCGGTAGTCTCGTGTATTAGTGTTTAAGAGGTGGGTTTGAAAAAGCAGTCTGAATTCCAGAACGACAGTGAGCTGTTTGGTCAGCTATCGGCACTTCGATTCAAACCTCAGAAGGCGGTTGAACTGGCGTCAAATTGTCGGTACGACTTTGAGATAAATAAGCTTTTCCTTTTGACCCGGTATGTGCTACCCAGCCAATGCCGGAGCGTTGCAGGGCGTTGAAGAATTGGGCATGCCTAATCCAACCGAAACGACTAGCGCGGACTTGGGCCTTTTGGCCGAGGGTTTTGAGACTCTCGCGGAAGGGCTCGAATACGCAGCTAAGGGTAAGACAGGTCTGAATTTCTATTCAGGCCGCGGTGAACTGCTGCAAAGTCTGCTCTATTCCGAAGTGCAGGATCGCGCGATCGACCTTGCACAGAAGCTTATTCGCGCGGGCCTTCCAAAGGGTGGCCGCCTTGCTTTGATCGCCGAGACGCGCTCTGACTTTCAGGTCTTCTTCTTTGCTTGTCAGTACGCCGGGATGATTCCCGTGCCGCTGCCGGTGCCAATGAACCTTGGCGGGCACGAGGCATACGTTCAACGCTTGCGCCTGATGATCGAAAGCGCCGACGCGTGCGCCGCGACCGCTTCCTCGGATTTGTCCGACTTCTTGAAGGAAGCAACTGCCGGTTTGCCGCTGATGATGGTCGGCAGTCACCAGGAATACTATGATCTGCCGGGTGACGGCGCCGAACTTCGCCCCTTTGGCAAGGACGACCTTTGTTACATTCAGTATTCATCGGGCAGCACGCGCTTCCCGCAGGGTGTGGTGATTTCGCAAAAGTCCATCACCAGCAACGCGCGGGCGATAATCAATCACGGCCTGAAAGTTCAGCCGGGAGACCGCTGCGTATCGTGGTTACCGCTTTACCATGACATGGGGCTCGTAGGTTTTTGCCTAACCCCGGTGTTGGGCCAGCTTTCCGTCGATTATATCGGCGCCACTGACTTTGCCCGCCGCCCCCTGCTGTGGCTCAAGCTCTTGTCTGAAAACGGCGGTACGCTGTCGTTCAGCCCGACATTTGGTTACGACATGTGCGTACGCCGGGCGGGAAGCTTCGGTGACACCTTCGACCTCGACAAATGGCGTGTCGCCGGTCTGGGTGGCGAGATGATCCGCGCCGATATCCTGGAACGCTTCGCCGAAACCTTTGCCGGCAGCGGGTTCCGCTCTAACGCCTTCCTGCCCTCTTACGGTTTGGCTGAGAGCACTTTGGCCGCAACCTTTGCGGAGATCGACGACGAGATTGCCGTCGACAGGGTGGACAAGGAACAATTTTCCGTCAGCCATGTTGCCGTGACGCCAAAGGGCAACGGCTCCTCTGCTGATAAAGACATTCGCAGTTTTGTCATTTGCGGCAAACCGCTTGACGGACACGCCATCGAAATTCGTGACGACGACGGCGCCGTGTTGGCGGATCGGCAGGTCGGCAAGGTCTATATTCAAGGCCCCAGCCTAATGACGGGCTACTTTAACAACGAAGATGCAACGCGGCATATTCTTTGTGACGATGGCTGGCTGGATACGGGTGACCTTGGCTACATGGTTGACGGCGGCTTGGTTATCAGCGGCCGCAGCAAGGATCTTATCATCTGCAACGGCCGCAACATCTGGCCCCAGGACATCGAGTGGGCGGTGGAACATCAGCCCGGGCTGCGGCGCGGTGATGCGGTGGCCTTTTCCGTGACTGGATCGGACGGCGAGGAAGAAGTTGTGGTCATTGTCCAGTGCCGCGCCAAGGACACGGAAATCCGCGCGGAACTGGAACGCGAGGTGCGCTCCATTGTCAGCCGCACGGCAGGCGTCGATTGTAAAGTTGTCTTGGCCCCAACCCGCAGCTTGCCGCTCACCTCATCTGGGAAATTGAGCCGCACCTGGGCGAAAGAAAAGTATCTCGCCGGCGACTATTCAGACCCCGCAGCCGGGCGCGGTGCCCAATCCGTCAAGCACGAAACGGCCCCGGCGCCACGCTTGAACGTGGCCGAGTAGCCGGCCCAACCTTCATCGGTGGCAATATGCCGCCTTTCCCTGCAATCACATGACCCGAACCGTTGCCCTAACCGGCGCCAGCGGCTTCGTCGGTGGCCACATCATGGGCCAGCTTGCGGATCGGGGTTGGCGGGTACGGGCGCTTTTTCGCCGCCCCAAGGATGTCCCGACCGGCGTGCTGCCGGTCATTGGATCGCTCGAGGATCGGGATAGTCTTGCGAAGCTCCTCGAGGGTGCGGAGGGCGTCATTCACGCCGCTGCCGCAATCAAGGGCGCCAGTCGGCGCGTCTTTGATGACGTAAACGTAGAGGGCACACGGCGGCTCGCGGAAGCGGCGGCCGCGCAGGACCAACCACCGGCCATCTTGCTCTTGTCCTCCCTCGCCGCCCGTGAACCCCAACTGTCCTCATACGCACACAGCAAACTCGCGGCGGAAGCCGCCCTGGCCGCAGCTCCGGGCCGTCAGCAGTGGACGGTCATCCGGGCGCCCGCCGTGTACGGGCCGGGCGACCGCGAAACACTCGGCCTGATACGAGGATTTTTGGGCGGTTTGGCCCCGGTCCCCGCCCCTTCTTCAGCGCATTTTTCATTGATTCACGTCAGTGATCTGGCTGCGGCCGCTATAGCTTGGCTTGAAGCGGAAAACCGGGACGCGCTGAGCGGCAAGATTCTTGGCGTGCAGGACGGGCATCCGGGCGGTTATAGCTGGCCCGACATGGCGGCGGCCGTAGCCCAAACCACCGGCACCGCCGTCGGGCTCGTTACCATCCCGAAAATTGCTTTGATGGCAGCAGCTTATGCAAATCAGGCACGCTGCCGGATCGTCGGCAAGGCGCCCATGCTTACCCCCGGCAAGGTCCGGGAGCTGACCCACCCGGACTGGGTCGAGGAAGACGACAGGCTTGGACAATTAACCGGCTGGCGGCCCAGAATCGGCTTGGAATCAGGCATTTCGGAGACTTTGGCCTGGTACCGCGCCCACGATTGGCTTTAGATCGCTTTCGGTTATATTGTCGCCGGATCGTAGCTGGAGTTCTTCACCACGAGACAGAAAGAAAGGGCACCATAGTGGCCAACGAAGAAAACGCATTCGCCGAGATCTGCCGCCACTTGGCGGCCTACAACAAGAATAACGTCGAAATGACCGAAAGCACCGACATAACGGCGGATCTCAATATCGATTCCGTAGCTGTCATGGACCTGATCATGGTGATCGAGGACGAATACGACATCACGATTCCGATCAATGTACTCAGTGACGTGCGTACCATCGGCGATTTGGCCAAGACAGTCGAAACGGTCAGGGCGAGCGGCTGACCGCATGGATTTGTTCGACAAGTTTGCCGGTATTTCGGAGCTTCACAGTTCACTGCAAGGAGTCGGTGGCGACCCTTTTCACGCCCGCATGGATCAGATTCTTTCGTCAACGGAAGCCGTCATCCGTGGCCGCAACGTTATCTTGGCGGGCACCAACAACTACCTGGGTTTGACCTTCGACCCGGATTGCATCGACGCAGCCTGCACGGCAATTCAGAGCCAGGGAACCGGTACCACGGGTTCGCGTGTCCTGAATGGTACCTACAACACGCATCAGGAACTCGAAAATGCACTGGCGGATTTCTACAACTGCAAGATGGCAATCGTATTCACGACCGGTTATCAGGCGAATCTGGGCGCATTGTCCGGGCTGGCCGGAGCCGACGACTATGTGATAATTGATGCGGACTCCCACGCCAGCATTTACGACGGCTGCCGCCTCAGCGCCGCCACGACCATCCGCTTTCGCCACAACAATCCGGAGGACCTGGATAAGCGGCTTTCGCGCCTGGACGGCGACGGCGGAAATAAGATCGTTGTAGCTGAAGGCATTTACAGCATGTTGGGGGACCGCGCTCCCTTGAAGGAGTTCGCCGAGGTCACGCGCAAGCACGGCGTCTACTTTATGGTCGACGAGGCCCATTCCCTGGGCGTCCTGGGCGAAAACGGCCGCGGCGTGTCGGAAGAGGCCGGCATTGAGGATGATGTGGATTTTATTGTCGGCACCTTCAGCAAGAGCCTTGGTGCGATCGGTGGCTTCCTAGCCTCAAGGCACGAAAAGTGCGAGTACCTGCGTTTCTCCTCACACCCTTATATGTATACGGCTTCTCTATCGCCGGCCAATGTGTCCTCGACCTTGGCGGCACTGGAGAAACTGCGCGCCGGAAGCGACCTCCGCGCCCGCATCCGCGAGAACGCGGCAACCCTGTACGAAGACTTTACAGCCGCCGGGTTCACGGTCGGCGAAAAGAACAGCCCTGTCGTCGCGGTTATCCTGTCCAGCCCCGAGGAAGCCGTGCATATGTGGAATCGACTCATCGAACTCGGTGTCTACGTCAATGCCGCGATACCACCCGGAACGCCTAACGGCCTTTCCCTCCTTCGCTGCAGCGTGTCCGCCGCCCACAGCCCGGAACAGATCAAGAAGATCGGTGAAGCCTTTGTAACCGCCGCGGCACAGGTACGCGAGTCGGTTTCCGGTGCGGCCTAAAATTATCAGCGAAAAGCGCCACGACGCAGTCCCCGCCACAGCAGAATCGGTGATGCCACGATGGGGTGGCGCTTTTGCCAAGGCGTGACCCCCAAATCGACGCCGGAGTGCTGCTCAATCTTCCACAGAATGTAATCGGCGCCACCGCTAAAGGTGAATGACGACTTCATCAGCCGCAGAACCGACAGAACCTTGCCGACCACGCGCCTGCCCCACCAACCCAGTAGGGCAGCAAGAACAGATGAGCGCACATGCTGAGCGGGTGGGGTCGTTAGTTTTTCGTAGCGAGTTGCGTAGGATTCGAACAAGGCCTCCGCCCGGCCGGGCCGCTCGGCTCGCAGTTCTGTCCGGTAAGTCTCGGTAAAGGCGCGCAGCCACAAGTCCCGTACCGTGCCACCAGACGGCAGCAACGGCGCGGCCTTTTCCGCCATCGTAATGAAGGCTCCGGCAAGCGCCGAGGCGACCCTCTGCCGCGACTGATCGTCCCGTGCGTACACAAGCGCGCTGGGCTGCGCGAAACGCGCCCAAAAGTACGGATGAAAGGCGCGGCTTGTCGTTCGACGCTCGAAAGCGCGGGTCGTCACAACGGCATACTTGGCGCGAACTTTCCCCGTGACCGCCTCAGCCTCCAGGTAATAAACATTAGGTGGCAAGAAAAAGTTGCCGAGCGCCGAAACACCCAGGCCATGAGCGGCCCGATAGCTATCCACCAATACGTAAAGGTCAAGGACACGGTCCTCGTCCGTGGCGTCCCGCAAACACGATCCATAAAACAGCACAGCGGCAACACAATCACCGTAGCGCTCGACAATCTTTGCGGACAAGGCTAGCGCTCCCGGACTGACTTCCTGCGCCAGCTCCGCGTGGATGGACTCAAGAAGCGCTGGCGAGGATGCGCCGAAAGAACTCATAGGCGTACGAATTCAAGCGTGCCGCCGGACGAGAGCACAACCGGCTGGTCGACGCTAGCCTCGAAGAGTTCTCCATCCAGGGTGAACGGGCAAGACATGGACAGGCTAAGGCGATTTGCCGATCGGCTCTGGTAATCATCCGGCAGCACCCGCCGTTCACCTCCATACATGAGCCTATACGTATAACGGGCAAGAGCGCGTGGCGGATGGGCGATACTGGTGACCTTCAGGCCGCCGCTTCCGTCGCCCCAATAGGGACGGCTGCCGAGCACCAATCGATCCAACGTGGTCGCCATGAGGGCCATATAGTCGCCTTCCACTCGCTCTCCACCGTCGAATTCCATGGCAATTCGGTCGCCGCGAAAAACACCGTCCTTGCGCCCAATCCCCAACAGCCATTGGACCGCCAAACTGGCGAATGTCGCGCCGACGGCAAACGACGATTCAAGCTTCATGGAATGAACGTCGCGCCGGCATGATTCGATGGCGCGGTAAATGCCCGAGGTGCCGAAAAACATGCCATGTAAAGCTGGCCGCCCGGGTGCCGCCTCCACACAGAGAGTGTGGCGCTTAACCACGAATCGTTGAAGCTCACCCTTATCTGCTTGGTCGATCAAATGGGCCAAGGTCCTGGCCGAGGCGTTCTTTATGCCGACGTCATCGGCGATCATGTTGGTCATGCCCCGCGGCAGGACCGCCAACCGCGGTTGGGCCGCGAAGTGCCCACCTTCCATGATTTCGGTAATCACGGCCTGCACGGTTCCGTCGCCACCGCTGACGACCACGAGTTCCACGCCCAGGTCGCCGAAATTTTTGAGTATCCCGGGCAAATCCGCCATATCGTCGAGCTTGCCGTAATGGACCTGCCTGTTACGCTCCATAAGCGCGTGCAGCTCCGCGAAACCTCTCGTGTTTCTTTGGCTGGCCGGATTGTCGACAACGCCGATCCTGGTCATGTGCGCCCAGTTACCCGTTACGCGCGAGGACAAACTCAGCAATGGCGTCGGCGGCGCGGAATGCGGAGTTCGACTCGCTGAGATCAAAGGTATAATTGAACAAGCGCTCTTGGATCGCTCGATACTTGGCCTGCGCGCTTTCGGCCTGCCGCAGACTGTCGTCAAGTCTAGACAGATCGGACAACACCGGGCCGCACTGCCAAAGCAGGTAGTCCGGATCGCCTTCCCATTGGGCGCCATGGAAATTCAGGAACACGCACGGTTTTGGAGTCTTCAAGAATTCGTACACTTGGCTGCTAACGTCACCCAGATAGATATCGGCCGTCAGGGTATAGCTCATATCGACGCACGCCGAACTTCCGGTATCCACCAGGATGTGACTGCAATCTCGGTATTTCTCCGGTAACGCTTTCCGGAGTCTGGCGCGGCGATGTTCCAGGGAAGCATGTACTTTCCGTTCAAAGAGCATCACGTGGGGCGCGAAAATCAGATTGAAATCCGGCCTCTGATAGAAGAACTCGAGAACGTCCAGCCCCATTTCATACCACGACGATAGGAAAGGATGGAAATGGGGGTTGTACAGCACGGTGGGATTGTCATTCGGAAACAGGCGAAGTGGCAGATCACGTCGCGCGGCAATGGTATCGAATTTCGGATATCCGACAATCTTGTACGCCCCCTCCCTGATGTGCCCCAGAGAGGACAAGCGGTCTCGCAACTTCTGGCCGGACAAGAGCACGAAATCGAAACGGTCTGTTCGCGGCGTGAAGCCGATTGCACGATCGCCTGCACCGTGATGGGTGTAAACCAATTTCAGGTCATTCAAGCCGAACCGCTCTTTCAACATCAGGCTCGTTTGCTCGGGGACTACCAAGGTATCGAACTGCCTGAACACATCCAGGTTGCTTTTGAGAATCCCGTAACGCCTGAAGGGCGCAACCTTGCTCGCCGCCCGGTCAAGCAGGTCATATAGCCTCGGCATATCGAGTTCCAGGAACCGGCATTTTTCCGCCAGACCGTCACCGATGATCTGGCGGACCATGTCGATTTGACTCCCGGAAGACGCCAAAACCGTCGGTGCAATTCCCGGGTGATGCTCAAGAAGTTCACCGATGATCGGGGCGCAATGGGCGATCTGATGAACGGCATCGTGATTGAAAAGAAAACCGACCTGAATTGCGCCCTGGGCGGCGTTGTCGACGGGATCACGCCGTGGCGTCAAACGCGCCTCGCCCGAGCCGGCCCCTTCAGCACAAAGAGCCGTATCGGCAAGTGTTTCGCCAAGATCAACGCCTGCTTTTCTTGCCACGTCCGTGTGTCTCCTGGCGCTCGCGCGCGCCATCGCCGGAGCGGCGGCCAACGCGAACGTCGTCCGCCGTCCTTCATCCGGCATTGTTATATTGCATTTGGCCAAAAGTAGAAAATGTCATGACTGTCCAGCCACCGCTGCATTGATCCTAGTGGCGCTCATGGTGAAAGGCGATGCTGGCGCCGACCAAGCCGAACAGGAGTGTCGGACCCCAGGCGGCGATAACCGGCGGCAACAACCCCGCCTCGCCGATGGTCAGCGTCAAACCGTCCACGACAAAATAAATAAAGCCCACCGCAACACCGATGGTCAGCATCCAGGCGTGCCCACCTTCGCGCTGGAACCTTTGCGCCAGCGGGACGGTTAGCAAGAGCATGAGCAGCGACGCCACGGGAACAGCGATCTTTTTATGCAGCCATGTCAGGTAAAAGTACTTTGGCCGGTTTCCAAAGGCCGTCTCGCCGACAAATTTCCGCACCTCCTTGAAGGTCAACTCACGCGGATGAACGGCGAAAGAGGAAAAGAGCGCGGGCCGAAACTCACCATTCCACGGCATGGACGGAAAGTTCTCGGTCGACTGATCAGACATCCGAATCCGCGTCACTTCGTTCAGAACCCAGCCACCCGTTTCGCGACGGGCTTCGGCCGCGAAGATGCGCTCGGTCAACACGCCATCAGCGTCACGTAAGTATATTGTGACCCCGTGCATGGCGTTGTTGTCGTCGTCCACGGCGCGAACACTGATAATCATGTCGCCATCCCGCAACCAGGTCTGGGTCCCATTGTTCACGAGTTCCTTGTAATCGCCGATTCCCCACGCCCTTAGCCCACGAACAGAACCCGGAACCAGATTATCGTTCAACAGGAACTGCGAGCCGGCGACCAATATCGCCGCCGGCAATAATGCGAGAATGAGTCTGAACTGCGATACGCCCGCCGATCGAAGCGCCACCAACTCCTGCATGCGTACCAATCCGGAAAGAGTCATCAGGACGGCAAGAAGCACTGAAAACGGAATCATGTCCGACATGATTTCGGGCAGGCGCAACAGGGTGTAGCGGAAAAGCGCCGTGGCCTCTCCGTTGCTGCTTTCCAACACTTCCTCGGCGTGCGCCAGGAAATCCAGAATCACCACGAGAAACGACAGCCCCACGACAATCAATAAGAGGCGGGAGAAGAATATTCGGCCCAAATATCGGTAAAGCGTCCACATCAGTGCTGCTTAGCCCCACGGAATGCAGGAATTCGATGGGCCATATCCTGCAATCCCTCGACAAACGTCCCGACCGGATCGCTGGCCACGGTAAAACTGACACGGAAGAAAAGATAACTGCTGCCGGTGGCGAAAAGCGCCAAGGGAAGCCAGAGGCCGAGCCAGGGAGACACGTGCCCAAGCAGGGCCAGCGAACTGCCAAACTGTATAACCTTTTGATAAAAAACGAGAATTAGCAGACCAAAGATGATTCCCGAGGAACGCCTCGTGCGCCCAATCCCTAGGCCAAGTGGTATCGCGAGAATGGGCAAGAAGAAGGTCGACAAGGTGCGCACCAGGCGATCATGAAATTCAGCCCTAATGCGAACGCTGGAAACCGGCTCAGGCGTCAGTGAGTCGCCGAACCAAAGCTCCGGCAAAGTCATTTCCTTGACGTCCTTGCCGCGTTCTCGGAAGGAAGCGATACCAGCCTCGCCCACGGGCCACTCATAATTGTTGAAGGTGACGACCTCCCCGCCGTCTCCCTGTGACTTGACCGCCAGCAAATTGCCCTCGGCCAAGTGCAAAACCGGCCGCAAATCCGCTTCACCATCCTGTAAGGCGCCGGCGGGCGATGTTGTCGTGATCGACTTTCCGTCCTTCGCTTCGACGTGCACAAAAACCTTGGACAGATTATGCCCCTGACCAGACACAGCTTCCGCCATGAAGGTCATGTTTCCGACCTGCACAAAGGCGCCGGAATCCAGAATCGCGCTTAGTGACGCATGCTGGACGGCATGAACGAGCGAGCGGTAGGCATAGCGGCCATAGGGCTGCAGATAACCGAGAATAAACACGGTGATTATCGTGATGACCAGGGCGAACCACATTATCGGCCGTAACAATTTGTGAAGACCAACACCACCGGCAATCAATGCCGTCAGCTCGCTGTCATTACTCAGACGGTTGAAAGCGAACCAGACGGCAAGAAAAAATGCGACCGGCAAGGCTATCCCCATGTAATGGGGAACCAGGTTAATCAACATACCGAAAACCAGAAAAATCGACTGATCCGAATTGACCGTAAGATCGAGCAGCCGCAACAAACGCTCAAGCATGAGAGCCGCCAGGGCGATCGCCATGGTGGCGAACAGGGCGACAATGGTTCTGCCAAGAACGTATCGGCTGACCGTTCTAATCATCGGGCGGGCCACTCCCGGCGCAGACAGTCCAAAAGCTCACTGGCAGCGTCCTCGCCAATTTCATTGACGGCGCCAAGGTCTGGCAAGGCCGGCCAACCGGCGTCCGAGAAACTGACACCGGCAAACTCCCGGGCCTCCGCATAACGGGGCAAGACATGATAGTGAACTTCCTTATCTACCATCATCAGCATGAGGTAATTGATCCTATCGTAGGACCACAAACCGCCCAGACAGAATTCGATGTCGGCAATGACCGCCGGCAGTTCCGCGAACGCCTCGCCGCCGATTCGCGAAAAGGCCTGGGCCTCGCCTTTGCAAGCCAGGATCAGGGCGCCCAAGGTCACCTGTTGGGGCCTCGCCAGAACAACCCACTGCTCGTACTCCTTGACAAGGGTCGCGGGGTAACCGAATTTCTTGATGGTATCGTTGATCTGGGTTGAATCGGACACGCCATTACTCCCGCACAAAGCGACCACACCTGATCGGCGATCCCAGGGTCGTCTACGGCACGGTGGCTAAAACCGGCATTTACCCGCCACATTTTGGCCACACAGACCCAGTAAAAGGCCCAATACGGCGCATTTGTAGCGCGCCGAAGCAGTGATTAAAAAGGATTTTCTTATGGCGCAGGGGCTAGCAACGGGAAAATGGCGGTCGTGCCTCTGGGTGGCACTCTGCGCCACGCTTGCCCTAACGAGCCGCCCGGCCATATCCACGCCCCCTGCGCCGGCAACATCCGTCGACCCAGCGACCGTCACCGCGGATTCGGTGGCCGTTTCCGAGGATCCGGTACCGGACTGCGCCGAAAAGCCTCATCCCATCTTTGTCACGATCAAGGAATTGCGCAGTCAGAAGGGAAACGTGGCGGTCGAACTTTACAATGACGACGCCGAGCACTTCATTAAGAAGGCGGCGCGCCTCATGCGGGTGCGGGTACGGGCGGAATCCGAAAACAAGACTGTCCGCACCTGCCTGCCCGCGCCGGGGCCCGGCACCTATGCCGTGGTTATTTATCATGATGAAAATGATAACCATAAGTGGGACCGCAACTGGATCGGCTTGCCGAAGGAAGGCGTCGGTTTTTCCCGAAACCCCAAGCTTGGGCTAAAGAAGCCCAAGCACAAAAAGGCGGCCTTTGTCGTCGCCGATGAAGCTGTGGAACTGGATGTTGTCGTTCGTTATTTCGGCTACAAGCGAAAGCGCCTACGCCGCGCCCGCTGAAAGTACGCTAGCCCTCGCCGGCCAGGTCGAAACCGTCACCCCGGGTAAAGCGCCCTGTCGTCACATCAAGCCTTCTGGACATTGCGTCGGTCCGCCACTTGCCGGCCTCGCGATCAATGCGGAACAGGTGATAGCGCGACGGCTCGGCATTCTGTGGCCCCGCGGACGCCGAGGGCACGCCAACAACCGGTGTGAATTCCGCCGCTGTTTCGATCCGCCCCAAGGAAAAATGGTGATGGTGGCCATGCAGGATCAACTCGGCCCCGGCGCGCGCGATAACAGATTGAAACGCCCGCCGGTCGGATAGCTGCCTCCGCAACTTTACCCGAGCGGCAAGCGGCCCATGGTGCATGAGCACGACCCGGTAGAGGCCTCTGTCTCCCAGCTCTTGCAGCGCCGATTCCAAGTCGGACAATTGTGCAGCTCCGATCTGCCCCATGGCGCTAAAAGGCATGGTTGGCAGGGCGCTGGAAAGACAAACAAAGGCCACTTCCCCGCGCACGCGAACCTGAGGAAAGTCATCGAAACTTGCGGGACCATTCGCTTGTTCGCTCTCTGGCGTGTCGCCGGCCATATAGTTCTTCCAGTGGGCGAGCGATTCCGACCACGGCACGGACACATAGGTATCGTGGTTGCCGGGTACGACCGTCACCCGATCCGCCGGACCCAAACCGTTCAGCCACGTCTCGGCCCGGACAAATTCATCGGGCAACGACAAATTCACCAAATCCCCGGTGACGGCAACGTGATCCGGTTGCATCTCCGCGAGATCGTCGCATAAAGCTTCCAGCACCGCCGGCAAATGCTGCCTACGCCGACGGGCCTGCCACGAGAGATATCCAAGAATTCTCTTGCTGCATAGGTCTGCAAGGCTCGGTCCGGGCGGCGGGCCCATGTGCAAATCGGAAATGTGTGCAAGCAAGAACATTATCTACCGCTCAAGTCGTTGGGCAGTCGTGATAGTGAGAAAGCAAGTGCCGCGAGGCAATGGTCGTCATAACAATGAAAGTCAAAACTGTCGCGGCCAATAACGCATAACCGGCGCCAACCACGCCGACCTGCAATAAGAGTACGACCAACAATGGCACATAAAGAACTGTCACGAGAAGGTTGATTCGAAGCGGTACGCCCGGCCGGCCAACGGCGTACATTACCGGGTCGAGGGAGAATCCAAACATCGTGATCACAGCCGACAAGACCAGGAAGATAAACACTACGTAGGCACCCAGATATTCAGCGCCTACCGTCACCTCGAGAATATATTCACCAAAGAATACGGCAATAACAAGGAACGCAAGCGCGGCGGCCCCCGCCACCAAACCGGAACGCAAGGCCAAGCGGCCGACCTCCCGCCCCGTTCCCTGGACCGCCAGTTTGGCCAAATCCGGATAGATTGCCTGGGCCAGCATGGTGGTCGGCGTGGCAACCACGGACGAAAACTCAACGGCGATCTTATATATACCGGCGGCCGCCGGTGTAAGCACCAGCCCCACCAGGAAGGTCGAGAACTGGGCCTTCACCAGACCGATGGATGTATGAAGGTTGGTCGTCCAAATGAACCACCAGATACCGACGTGCGGTTTTGTCAGACTACCGCTTGGCCCGCGGAGCCGGGGCATCAAATGGGGTCGGCGCGCCAGTTCCCGCCAACCCATGAAAATGAGCACAATACTGGCCACCACACCGGCCACGAACCAAGCCAAAACGAACGCCCACAGGCCCGCTCCCATGACCAGCGCAATGATGGCGCCAGCCAGTCGCAGAACCGGCGAGACGCCAATCTGCAGCGACAAAAGATCAAAGCGATCAAAATATCGCAATATGCCCGTGGGCGTGGCCGTGATGGTGAAGAATATGAGGACGCAATAGAGCGCCGCCATGTTCGCCGTGTCGGCGTCCCAACCCAACCAGGGGGCCAGATAGGGTATGGCCAAAGCCGCCGCAACCGCGGCCACAAGAGCGCTGACCACGTCGAGCAGGGTGGTAAACTTGATGAGGCGTTGGAAATCCTCGTTTCTGTTCTTGTCCTCGCATTCGGCGCCGTATCGGATAACCGCCTGCCAGGACTGAAACTTGGCCACGCCGGAGACAACCACCGTGTAGGTATGGATCAAGATAAGATTGCCGAAGTCTTGCGGACCCAGCGCGTTCGCCGCCACAGCGAGATAAATCAGGCCGAGCACCCCGGCAACCGACTTCATGCTCAAGAGCAGCCCGGCATTCTTGATAATCCGGCGCAAAAGACCGTCCTCGAACCAGCGGTGCACTGTCGTCACCCGCCGGTAACTGACGGCCAGAAACCCTCTCACTCGCGCCCCGCCTTGCATCAAGCCACCATACGCCCTTGTGCCCATTGGACAATTCTTCCGCGCCCATCGGCGCCGGCGGCCACAGATGTACCCCAGTGGGTTGTCCGGGCACAAGTGCGGCCGTCCAAAACCCCCAAAAACCGGGACTTTTTGGCACCCCGACCCAAAGCCTGGCAAGAATTCGCCGACGGTCTTGTGGTCCCAGTCCGCAAACGGTATTTTCGACCCGAAAGGGCCGGGCCTGTTGGAAACCGCCCCTCTGGAGGCGCCAAGAGTGTTTGTCAGCAAAGCTTGGAAGGGTTGGAAGAGCCACCTCGGCAGGATGACCTTGCGTGAGTTGCCTCAGGCCGCCCCAGCCCAGCCGCCCCTCCGGGCACGCTGAGATAGCGACCGGGGCCGTCGCCACGCCCGCCGCAATGAACGACAAACTCATCATTGAACCGATTGAAGTCGGCAGCGGCCGATTGGACGAAT
>CAYOOG010000048.1:0-16373 GCA_964405515.1 uncultured Alphaproteobacteria bacterium
GCGCGAAGCGCGATATGGTATATCGGGCGAGCGTCAGAACGCACCCGAGGGGCTGATTTGCCCCACCGAAGGCCGGGTTAATTTGCGCCATGGCTTTGTTGCGTCCCTTATCCGATGTCCCACATCGCACGGCGGAACGCGCCGCGCCATGTCGCAAATTGACCTCGGTCAAATGGTTCAATTGGGGTCGGAAGGACTCTGGTAGCGCACAAGACTCTGGTTTTGTCGGCGAAAATGCCTATTTATTGACCGTATCAAGGGGAGAGAGGGCTCATGCCCATCGTATCCATGACCGTCAACGGCCAGCCCGCCTCCGCCGAGGTGGAAAACCGCTCGCTTCTGGTGCACTACCTGCGGGAGTCCCTTGGGCTGACGGGGACCCACGTTGGCTGCGACACCAGCCAATGCGGCGCCTGCGTGGTGCACATGAACGGGCACACGATCAAAGCCTGTACGGTCTTGACTGTCCAGGCCGAAGGCGCTGAAATTGAAACAATTGAGGGCTTGGCGAAGGGCGACGAACTCCACCCCATGCAGACAGCCTTTCACGAACACCATGGTTTACAGTGCGGTTTCTGCACGCCCGGCATGATAATGAGCGCGGTTGAAATCGCCCAACGACATGGCGACCCGGATGACGCCACTGTGCGCGCCGAGCTAGCCGGTAACTTGTGCCGCTGCACGGGTTATCACAATATAGTCAAAGCCGTTCACGCTGGTGCCCGCGCCATAAATGGCGACGAAGAGGTAAGCGTCGGATAACACGAAGGAAACGTTCGAGCGTAGCAATGTACGATTTCAATTATCATCGCCCTGACACTCTGGACGAAGCCGTCGCCTTGTTCGAAGGCGCCGATGACCCGGCATGGATCGCCGGTGGCCAGACCCTGCTGCCGACCATGAAGCAACGGCTGGCCAGTCCGTCGGATCTCATCGACCTGGGCGCGGTAAGAAATCTTGCGGGTATTAGCGTGACCGGAGATGTTGTGACCATCGGGGCCCTGACCCCGCACGCAGATGTGGCAGGCTCGGCCGACGTGGCGGCGCTTATTCCGGCTCTGGCGGATATGGCCGAGACCATCGGCGACCGGCAGGTACGAAATCGCGGCACCCTGGGCGGCTCCATCGCCAACAACGATCCGGCGGCCGACTACCCGGCGGCACTGCTGGCGCTTGACGCCACGGTCCTGACCAGCCGCCGTGAGATCACCGCCGATGACTTTTTCACCGGTATGTTCGAGACCGCCCTTGATCCCGGCGAGATCGTCACCGCCGTGCGCTTCCCGAAACCGCAACTCGCGGCGTACGCGAAGTTTGATCACCCGGCCAGCCGCTACGCCCTGGTCGGAGTCTTTGTTGCCAAGACCGCGAAGGGTGTACGCTTGGCTGTGACCGGCGCGGCGCCCGCTGTATTTCGTGTGCCGGAAATGGAATCGGCGCTCGACAGGGATTTTTCAAACGAGGCCATCGCCGACTTGAGCGTTGCCCAGGACAGTCTTAACGCGGACCTCTTCGGCGGCGCCGATTACCGCGCCCATTTGGTGGGCGTCATGGCGCGGTGGGCCGTGGCCGCCGCCGCCCGAGGATAGATTATGGCAACCGATGACACCATCGAACATGACGCCATATTGGAGCAGGCCGCCCATTGGCGTGCTCATGGGCGCGAGGTGGCCCTGGCCACGGTGGTGCAGACCTGGGGTTCATCGCCCCGGCCCACGGGGAGTCTTCTGGCGGTCCAGGATGACGGCAAATTCGTCGGCTCCGTAAGCGGCGGTTGCATCGAAGGCGCTGTGGTTCAGGAAGCTCTTGACGCTATCGCCGACGGCAAGCACCGCCTCGTGGAGTTCGGTATTTCCAATACCGAAGCCTGGGATGTCGGTCTGACCTGCGGCGGCAAAGTCCGCATCCTTGTCGAGAAAATCAATTAACCGCGGCGAACACGATGGAACAGGCCATATTAGATCAACTCCTCGCCGACCGGGCCGCCAAGCGCCCGGTTGTTCTGGCCACCCATCTCAATTCGGGCGCCCAGCAGTTTCTTTATCCGCGCGAGGCGAACGGCGATGACAACCCGTTGAACGCATCTGCGCTTAAGGCCCTAATCGCCGACAAGAGCGGCACGGTAGAAACGGACGACGGCGAAGTCTTCCTGCACGTATTCAATCCGCCGCTACGCATGTTCATCATCGGCGCCGTCCACATTGCCCAGCCACTTGCCGTCATGGCCGATCAGGCCGGTTATCAGGTAACCGTCATCGACCCCCGCCGGGCCTTCGCGACAGCGGAACGCTTTCCCGGCATCAATTTATCCAACGAATGGCCGGATGAAGCGCTGGCGGACCTGGACCTTGACCGGCGGACCGCTGTCATCACGTTAACCCACGACCCGAAGCTGGACGACCCGGCATTGGAATCGGCACTCAATTCCGAGGCTTTCTATATCGGTACGCTGGGCAGTACGCGAACTCATGCGGCGCGACTGGAATGCTTGAAGCAAAAAGGTTTCGGTGATGAGGCCCTGTCCCGGTTGCACGGTCCCGTGGGCCTAGACATCGGTGCGCAGTCACCCGCTGAAATTGCCGTTTCGATCATTGCCGAAGCCACACAGCACCTGCGGCAGGAAGAGGCGTGAAATTCGCCCCCCTAACCCTCCGCGACGCCGAAGGCGCGATTCTCGCCCATAGTCTGCGCGTGAACGGCGACGTTTTGAAAAAAGGACGGGTCCTCACCAAAAAGGACATTACGACCCTGGCGCAAGGCGGCCTGCACGAGGTTATCGCCGCACGGCTCGAAGAAGGCGATGTTCACGAAGACGAAGCGGCCCACGCCCTGGCAGAAGTGGCAGCCGGTGACGGTGTGCGCGCCGCGGAAGCCGCTACCGGACGATCAAACCTCTTTGCCGAGCAGGCGGGACTCGTGGTGGTGAACCGGGAACAGATTGATGCCGTCAACCGGGTCGACGAATCCCTTACCATTGCCACCCTGCCGCCATTCACCAGAGTTACCGCCGGCCAGATGATCGCGACCATAAAAGTCATCCCGTTTTCCGCGCCGGCCACCGCGTTGGCCACCGCAACGGGCTTCGCGACAAAATCCGCTGCCCTGCTTCGCGTTGCGCCCTTCACTCGCGCCAACGCCGGCTTGATCCTGACGCAGCACGCCGAGGACGGAGAAAAACTAGCGGAAAAAGCGCGGCATGTATTGACCGCCCGCCTTGAGCGGCTCGGCTCCAGCATCAGCGCGGAAATCATCTGCGACCACACCGAGCTTGCCGTTTCGGAGGCCGTTGCCGCGCTTCGTGCCAAGAACTGCTCACCCATTCTGATTTTGGGCGCATCGGCCACGGTCGACCGGCGCGACGTCGTCCCCGCCGGGATCACGCGCGCCGGGGCGGTTATCGAACATCTCGGCATGCCCGTGGACCCCGGAAATCTTCTTCTTCTTGCTCATGATGGCGCCACGCCCGTGATCGGCGTGCCCGGATGCGCGCGCTCGCCCAAGCTCAATGGCTTCGACTGGATTCTGGAGCGGCTGCTGGCGGGCATTCCCGTGGAGAGCGAAGACATCACAAGTCTGGGCGTCGGCGGCCTGTTAAAGGATGTGGTCGGGCGCCCCCAGCCTCGCGAAACCGTTGTGGAAGCAGCATCAGCAGCGAAGATAGGCGCCATCGTGCTGGCGGCCGGGCAATCCCGTCGCATGAGGCAGATCAACAAATTGCTGCAGGAGGTCGATGGTAAGCCCATGGTGGCTAGGGTGGTGGACACGGTTTTGGCTGCGGGTATTTCACACCTGGTCGTGGTCACCGGCCACCAGGCGCCGTTGGTGGAAGCGGCCCTTTCCGGGCGAAACATCAGATTCGCCCATAACCCTGAATACGCCGAGGGTTTGAGTACTTCGCTGCGTTACGGTTTGGCGGCGCTGTCAGGGGATGTGGAAGGCGCCCTTATCTGCCTTGGCGACATGCCTTGGATTAAGACGGCGCACCTGCACAAGCTCATGGGCGCTTTCAATCCGGCCGAAGGACGCGCCATCTGCCTGCCGACAACGCGCGGCAAGCGCGGCAATCCGAACCTCTGGTCTCGGCAGTTCTTTGGCGATATGGCGCGCATCACGGGAGATGTGGGAGCACGCCACCTGATCGGCGAGTACGCCGACCTTGTCACCGAAGTGCCGATCGAGGACGATGCTATCTTCGTGGACGTGGACGACCCGGCAGCATTGGCGGCGGCCCGGAAAAAGGCCGAAGCGGAGAACGGGACTTAGGATATGAGCAGGAAATCGGCACCGACGCCCTTCGACGTTGCCGGCGTGCGCGCACAGTTTCCCGTGCTTGCCCGCAAGATCGGTGATGCGCCGCTGCACTATCTCGACAACGCCGCCACCGCGCAAATGCCCGAAAGCGTTTTAGAAGCCGTACAAACCCACGATGCCCAACACCGGGCCAACGTCATGCGCAGCGTCCACACCTTGGCCGAGGAAGCGACCGAAGCCTACGAACAAGCACGGCGTACGGTTGCCGCATACGTTGGGGCCAAGAGTCCAGAAGAACTCATATTCACCTCCGGCACGACCGGGGGAATCAACTTGATTGCCCATTCCTTTGGCGAAGGCTTGGGCGAAGGCGACGAAGTCGTCATCAGCCAGGTCGAGCACCACAGCAATTTGGTGCCTTGGCAATTGCTGGCCAAGCGGCGCGGCGTTGTCCTCAAATATCTGCCGGCCACCGACGAAGGACGGGTCGATACCGCTGCCCTGGCCAAGATTGTTACCGCCAAGTGCCGTCTGATTGCCGTAACCCACACGTCCAATGTCACCGGCGCCGTCACCGACATAGGATTGGTGGTTGCAGCGGCCCGGGCCGTCGGTGCGCTTGTTCTGTTAGACGGCGCCCAACGCGCGCCCCACGGCCCCATGGATGTCCAGGCCATGGATATCGATTTTTTCGCCTTTTCCGGCCACAAGATGTTTGGGCCGTCTGGCGTCGGCGCGCTTTGGGCTCGGCGCGAGGTGCTGGAGGATTTACCGCCGTTCCTGGGCGGTGGTGAGATGATCCGCAGCGTCTCCATGGAGGGCAGCAGTTTTGCCGATCCGCCCCACCGTTTCGAAGCCGGTACGCCGCCGATCACACAAGCCGTGGGCATGGCGGCGGCGGCGAACTGGATAAGCGGGTTGGACGTTGCGGCTTCGGAAGCGCATCAAATGGCTCTGACCGACCGGTTGCTGTCCGGCATCGGTGATTTGGCCGGCAAAGCCTCGCTGCGCATTATTGGTCCCAGCGGACTGCAGAACCGCGCGCCGGTGGTTTCTTTTGCCGCCGAGGGTTTACACCCCCACGACATCAGCCAAATTCTTGACAGCCATGGTGTTGCCGTGCGTGGCGGCCACCATTGCGCGCAGCCGCTGATGGAATCCTTCGGCTTGACGGGAACGACCCGTGCCAGCCTTGCGCCCTATAACGACCATTCCGACGTCGACGCCTTCTTGAACGGGCTGGAAGACGCGCTCGACCGTTTACCCGTGGTTCGCGGCCGTGGCTGACGATCTATATCAAAAGGACCTGTTGCGCCTTGCCGCAGACGCCACCGGGGCCGGACGACTGGAGCGGCCCGATGCCACGATAACGCTCGATAATCCTTTATGCGGCGACCGGGTGACCGTCGATATCAAGACGGCCAACGGGCAAGTCGCGGAACTGGCGCAGGAAGTCCGCGCCTGCGTACTTTGCCAAGCAAGCGCTTCTATCGTCGGCGAGCAAAGCGTGGGGGCGTCCGCCGATGACCTTCGCGAAACCGAGGCAGCCGTAACCGCCATGCTCAGGGATTCCGCCGCCCCGCCCGATGGGCGCTGGTCGGATATGGCTGTATTTGAAAGCGTACGAAAGTTCAGGAGCCGGCATCAGTGCGTGTTGTTACCGATCGAGGCCCTGCGTTCGGCTCTCGAAAAAGCCACGGGAGATTCGAGCTAGAATTTCGGTTCGCGCTTTTCCCTGAAAGCGGCTAGACCCTCGGCGTTCTCGTTGGACATTAGGCAACGGACTTGGACTTCCATTTCCCGCTCCAAGGCGGCTTCGAGATCGCTTGCGCATTCCAGCATCAATTGCTTTGTCAGGCCCAGGGCTGACGGCGGCCGCGCTGCTAGTTCCCGCGCCAACTCCAGCGCCCTTACCTGCACCTGATCGTTGGGCACGATTTCATCGACCAGACCCGCCTGCAACGCCTCGGCGGCGCCGAGCGTCTCAGCTTGTAGGAACATTTGCCGCGCCCGGGCCTCTCCAACCCGGCTCGGCAAAGTAAACGTCAAGCCGTAATCGGGCACAAGGCCGATGCGAAGAAACGGAAAACCGATCTTTGCACCCTCCCCGGCAATAATAAAATCCGAGAGCAGCAAAATACCGGCGGCGGCGGCCATGGCGAATCCTTCCAGCGCCACGACCACTGGTTTTTCCAACCCGGCCAACAGGCGAACGATTGCGTGGGCGCCTTGCATGCGCGACCGGGCGGCCTCCTCGCTTAGATTCCCCATGGTCTTGACATCACCGCCGGAACAGAAGTTTCCACCGGCGCCAGTCAGGATTACCGCCCGCACCTCTGAATCCGCCGCTGTCTGTTCAAGAACCTCGACCAGCTCAAGGCGCAATTCCTCCCGGAGCGCATTGCGCTGGTCCGGGTTGTTCAGAGTGATGCGCCTCACCCGATCTTCCGGTTGTTCGACAATCAGTAAATTTCTATCCACAACCCTATCCACTATCGGCGGCGGACAAGCCCAGCAGGGCACGGCGGCGCAGCCATTGGCTTGGCCTGTAACGGTCGTCGCCGGTAATCGCCTTGATATGTTCAAGTATGCCGAAGACCACGTCCGGCCCCACGCTGTCGCACATGGCCAACGGCCCCTCCGGATAGTTGAGGCCCAAGGTCATGGCGGTGTCGATATCCGCCGGGCTGGCAACGCCGATTTGCGCCATCTCGCAACCCAGGTTGGCGACCATGGCGCGAATACGTTGGCCGATGAAGCCGGGACTGTCGGCGATCGCCGTCACGGCCAATTCACCCTCCGCCAGCCGGGCGGCAACGCCTGCCGCTACACCATCACTGGCGCCGGGTGCGGTCATAATGGTCAGGCGCTTGTCAAGACTGCCGCTCAAGTCGATCGCCACCAGACGATGCGCATCCAAGCCCAATCTGTGAGCAACGCCCGTGCAATCCTCACCCATGGGCGCGGCCACCAGCGTGGACACGCCATCATCCTCCGACAGTACATCCGCCCCCGCTTGTATAAACAAATCGGCCAGCGCGTCATTCCGCGAGTCGTCAACCGGCACGACCTTCACCACCGGCTCCCCCAGAACCGCCTCGACGTCCTCACCGCCCAGGCGCGAGCCGTCCTCGGCATAGTCATAGAAACCAGCACCGGTCTTTCGCCCCAGCCGGCCCGATTCCATCATTAACCGATGCAAGGGTGTGGTCGCCAAACGGCGATCGTGGAAATACCCCTGATAGACAATTTCGGAAACCGGAAAATTCACGTCGATCCCGGTGAAATCCATCAACTCAAAGGGGCCCATCCGGAAACCGTGGCTGTCCCGCATGACCGCATCGATCTGCGCCGGGGAGGCAACGCCCTCGTGGGCGATGCGCAATCCTTCGGTCACATAGGCGCGGCCGCCAAGATTGACCAGAAAACCCGGAGAATCGCCGACAACCACCGGTACCCTGCCAAATCGTTTGCCCAGCGCGGTCAGGAACTCCACCACCTCGCGACTGGTATCTGGCGCGCGGATTACTTCAACCAACTTCATCAGCGGGACCGGATTGAAGAAATGCATGCCCGCCACGCGGCTACGGTGGCGGCAAACCGACGCAATGGATGCGATGGAGATCGACGAGGTATTGGAGGCCAGGATCGTGTCTTCCCTGACCACATCTTCCAACTGCCGGAAGACATCCTGTTTGATGTCCCGTTTTTCGATGATTGCCTCGATTACAACGTCGCAATCGACCAATCCGGCAATGGACCCCGCTTCCTCGATGCGCGCCGAAGACGCCTCTGCATCCGCCGCTTCCATGCGGCCTTTTTCAACCAGGCGTCCGAACATTTTGGAAATATAGGAACGAGCCTCGGCGGCCGCGCCATCAGCCGCGTCAAATATTAATGTGTGCGCGCCGCTTGCCGCGCTCACTTGCGCAACGCCGCGGCCCATGGCACCTGCACCAATGATGCCGACGACCAGATCGTCGCTTGTTGCTTGGGCATTCATGATCCGTCCGCCGCTCCGTAATGCTTACGCTGACCGGGGTGTGTCTAGACGGATTTTTGGACTAGGTCAAATACCGGCGGGCAGCCCAACCCCATGCTGTTTAGTGGGCGTGGGACCCTGCCGCTACCTGATGCGTGATGATGACCGCGAGCCTGTCGCCGGACATGGTTACCTGCCCTCGCGCGACGGGCCGGTTATTGGCCAGAATCCAAACATCGTCGTCGACCAAAGTCTCCAATTCGATTATCGCGCCACGTCCCATGCGCAGTAGATGCTCGATCGGCATTACCGATCTGCCCAGAACGACGGACAGTTCGACGACCACTTCATTAAAGGCGCTGTCGATTATTGTCGGGCCCTGCGCCGCCGGGCCCTCACTCTCGCCTGGGGTTTCACTATTCTCTTGGTCTGAACTCATTTACGCCTCGTCGTCATACTGGTTATGGAAGGGGATTCACTACTTGGCCGCGGCCAATTCCTCGCCGGATTCGTCAACCGTCTCTCCACCAATTTCATCAAGCATTCGCGCGGAGTTCTCCCGCATATTGTTGAGGAGCAGACGGACGATTGCCTGGATGAATTTCGGCGACTTTTCCAGCTCCGCCATCAATTTTGTGCGTGACAGTTCAATACACACGGTGGGTTCAACAGCCGTGATCGTCGCCATTCGGGGTGACTCGTCCAGGGCCGCCATTTCGCCAAATAGCGCCCGGGGACCAAGCATACCGAGAACAAATTTTTCGCCGTTCACCATGCGCGAAACTTCGACCCGTCCGGATTCCACGATGTAAGCCTCGGTCCCCACACTGCCCTCGTGAAAGATTTCCTGGTTCTGGTGAAAAACGGGACGAGAAAGGACAATGGAGCCGCCTGTGAGATCGCGCTTGAATTGTTCCTGGTTCAAGATCTGGCTCCGTGCTCTGGCCCTTGTGGCCGAACGCCGGCCTTCGCCCCAGGCAACCGATGGCCTGGATTCAAGCCATTCTAGGCGTTCGAGTGTTACCAAGAGGCTAACGGGCGCTTTTCCCGCTTAACTTTCCGCGGAAATGTCAAAACGCATGGCCTCCAAGTCGCCTCGGGTGCTCCCCGCCCCGGTTTTGCGGCGTCACAGAGAGTCGATGGGGGGGGAATCGGCCGATTTCGGACGTTTGCCGTGGCTGGCTCCGGCGAAAACACCTTGAATTTCTATATGTTGATTTGATATATATCGGGCCAATATTGGATGTGCCGCTCAACCTTGAAGACCCAACATGACCATGGACGTTCGCACGATTTGCCTGGGCCTGCTCTCCCTTGGAGACGCCAGCGGCTACGAAATCAAGAAGATTTTCGAGGATAGCCCTCTGCACCACTTTTTTGGCGCCGGTTACGGCTCCATCTATCCGGCTCTCAACGACCTCACTGAAGAAGGCTTGCTCACCTGTACGCAGCGCCCCCAGAAAGGCAGGCCGGACAAGAAAGTCTATGGTCTCACGCCGACCGGCCGCCTCACCTTTGCCGAGGCAATACTGCAAGGGCCCGGTACGGACCGATTGCGCTCCGAATTCCTGGTCACAATGATGTTTTCGGACCTTCTCGAGCCGAATCAATTGTCGCGAATGCTGGACGAACGGATTGAAGGCCATAGGACCGACCTTGCCGTTCTAACGCC
The DNA here is from genome assembly GCA_964405515.1 of uncultured Alphaproteobacteria bacterium. GTDB lineage: Bacteria > Pseudomonadota > Alphaproteobacteria > JAPYRI01 > JAPYRI01 > CAYOOG01. Next base: position 9,906 of record CAYOOG010000048.1, read on the forward strand.
CGGGATGTTGGAGAACGGCAATATCGGCCAGAACTTTGTTGCCGGATACATCGCCGCCATACACCAGGCAGCCGCCGACTACTTGGAGCAGGAACGCCACATCTTGGAGGGTCAGACGCTGACCGGCAGGCGGTATGGAAAATGAAGAAATCCCACATCACTGCTTTGGTAATCTTCTCAGCCACCTCCCTGTGGGTCGCTTCGGGCTTGATCTTCACATCCGGTGATAATGCCGAAAGCGAAGATGCCGGAATTGGAAACACTCAAGAGAACGAAATCATCGGCGTTAGAGCCAGGCTCATTACGGCCGAAGCGCGGCGCGACGATGTTATCGTTCGCGGCCGCACAGAGGCATTACGTAGAGTCTACGTCAAGGCGGAAATCGACGGGCGCGTGGTCGCACTGCCCGTCAACAAGGGCAAACGTGTCAGGAAAGGCGAGGTCATCTGCCGCCTGGCGATAAACGACCGCGAAGCCCGCCGCGCCGAAGCGCAAGCCTTGCTCCGGCAACGGCAGTTGGAATTCAACGCTGCTCAATCATTATCCAAGAAGGGATACCGGGCCGATACACAGCTTGCCGGTGCCGCCGCCCGACTTGACGCTTCAAAAGCCGAAGTGGCGAGGATAGAGCTTGAAATAGACCGCACAGCCATCCGCTCGCCTTTTTCCGGCGTTGTCGATGAACGGCCCGTGGAAATCGGAGACTTTTTGCAACACGGGCAGGTCTGCGCCGCCGTCGTCGACCTTGATCCCTTCTTGGTCGTCGGCCAAGTCTCGGAGCGGGATGTCGGACTCTTGACGGCTGGCGTGCGGGGAACGGCAAGGATGATGACGGGGGAGACCGTTGAGGGGACGGTGCGATATATCGCCACTACCGCCGATCCCTCTACGCGCACATTTCGGATTGAGTTGGAGGTCCCGAACCCCGATTTCGTATTGCGGGACGGCGTCACAGCCGAGATTGTCCTGCCCGTCAGGGAAATCACGGCTCATCTGATATCGCCGTCCCTGCTCACTCTCAACAATCAGGGTGTTGTGGGTGTTCGGCTGGTTGACGAGGATAGCAAGGCGCAATTTTTTCCTGTCGATCTAATAAATGATTCCGCGGCGGGTGTTTGGGTCGCCGGGCTGCCCGCAACGTCGAAAATCATTACCGTCGGTCAGGAGTTCGTACGGGAGGGTCAGGAAGTGAAGGTTACGCTAGAGTCTTTCCGACCCTAATTGACTTTATTGACTGTCGATTTTTTCTTCCGGCTGCTCAACGGGCGCATTCACCGGGTCGTCGGGCAAAACCAAAGCCTGCGACATCATATGGCGCCGGTAGGCGATGATGCTCACCGGGATACTGCACAAATACAATAAATCAGCGCCGACGATAAGTTCCCAGGGATAGCTCTCCCCCACCGCCGCCATCAGGCCGACCAAAAGCAGTATGGGCAAAACGAATTCCCGCCTGACTTTTAGTCGCTTGAAGGAATAGGTCGGAACGCGGCTGACCATAAGGAAAGCAACCATGCCGGCAAATCCGGCACACAAGGTCGGCGTGCGAAACAAGGACTCTGCCCCCAAGAAACTCAGAACGACTGGAAACACGCACAGCATGGCGGCCGCCGGGGCGGGCGCACCGGTGAAAAAGTTAGCGGCCCACGCCGGCTGATCGGGATCATCCATGGCGGTATTGAATCGCGCCAAACGCAGCGCTCAACACACACTGAACGCAAGTACGATAACCCAGCCCAAGCCACCTAGATCCGCAAGCGTCCAGAGATAAAGCAGTAATACCGGCGCCACGCCGAAATTTACGAAATCCGAAAGTGAATCCAGTTCAGCGCCAAACTTGGTGGCGCCCTTCAGCAGCCGAGCCAAGCGCCCGTCCAGCGCGTCCAGCACCGCCGCAATGATGATGGCAAAAACCGCCAGTTCCCAGCGTTCTTCCAAGGACATACGAATGGAAGTCATGCCGGCGCAAATGGCCAGAACGGTCAGTATATTCGGGGCCAAACTTCTGACCGGCAATAGCCGGGGGCGGCGCGGGCGGTGGGCGGACATACGCGATTACCTGTCAAATTATTCCGGGACTATACAACAGAGTTGCGATTCTTGGCCAATCCGGGCCTGGAGAGCCCTACTCCGCAACCACCTCAATGCCCTCTAACTCGCTGTTTTCAGCCACTTCCACCAGTTTCCGCCGGGCCGCCGCGGCCTCCTGCTGGCGCCGCCACATGGCGGCATACTGCCCATCCATATCGAGCAATTCCTGGTGTCTGCCCCGCTCGGTAATGCGGCCATGGTCCAGAACCAGGATCTCGTCCGCGTCCACTACGGTCGACAGCCGGTGCGCAATAACCAGGGTCGTGCGGTTCGCGGAAATTTCTTTAAGGGACGCCTGAATGTCCTTTTCGGTATGGGTATCAAGAGCCGAAGTCGCTTCATCCAATAACAGAATCGGCGGATTCTTGAGAATGGTCCGGGCGATAGCAACGCGTTGCTTTTCGCCGCCCGACAACTTTAGGCCCCGTTCGCCTACCATGGACTCGTAGCCATCAGGCAAGGCCGCGATGAAATCGTGAATGTGCGCCAGGTTGGCGGCGCGCTCGACCTCGGCTTCGCTCGCGTCCGGCCGCCCGTAACGGATGTTGTAGTAAATGGTATCGTTAAACAGCACGGTATCCTGGGGTACGATGCCTATGGCCGCGCGCAGGCTGGCTTGACTGACGTTGCGAACGTCCTGGCCGTCAATACGCACGGTACCTTCGCCCACTTCGTAAAAACGGTAGAGCAGCCGCGAGATGGTCGATTTCCCGGCGCCGCTGGGTCCGACAATGGCAACGGTCTTCCCCGCCGGTACCCGGAACGAGACGTCGTGCAAAATGCCCCTGCGCTCGTCATAGCGAAATTCCACGTTTTCGAACGCAATTTCTGCTGCCTTCACTTCAAGGTCCAGCACGTTGTCGCTATCGACGATTTTCGCCTCGACCGTCAACAGTTCAAACATCTTCTCCATGTCGACCAGAGACTGCTTAATCTCCCGGTAGACGAATCCAAGAAAATTGAGCGGCATGAAAAGTTGGATCAATAGCGCATTGATGAACACAAAATCGCCAATCGTCATGGCGCCGCTGACAACACCCTTGGCCGCCATGACCATGGCGATGCCCAGGCCGACGGAAATGATTATGCCCTGGCCCAAATTCAGCAATGTCAGGCTGGTCTGGCTCTTGACGGCCGCTCTTTCGTACCGGCTGAGCGCGCTATCATATCGATGGGCCTCGTGGGCCTCGTTGCCAAAATACTTGACCGTCTCGAAGTTCAACAGGCTGTCAATGGCCTTGGTGTTGGCCAGAGTGTCCTGACTGTTCATCTCCCGCCTATATTGCAGGCGCCACTCGGTAATCTGGAACGTGAAGACGATGAATATTAAAAGTGTCGTCATGGTCACGGCGGCGTACCAAACTTCGTAGTTGTACAGCAACACGCCACCAACCATGAGAATCTCCAACAGAGTCGGCAGGATGTTGAACAGCGTAAACCTCAAGAGAAAATCGATACCCTTGGTGCCACGCTCGATCACCCGAGACAGGCCGCCGGTGCGCCGTTCAATATGGAATCTCAATGACAAGGCGTGAAGGTGGCGGAAGGTAGACAGGGCCACGGATCTAATGGCGCGTTGCCCGACCTTGGCGAAGACCATGTCCCGCAATTCGCCGAAGCCCTGTGACATCACCCGGGCTGCAGCGTAGGCCACGATCAATCCCAAGGGAAGCGCGAGCACCACTCCGTCCTTTGGCGTCAAAGCGTCGACCGCGCCCTTGTACAGGAACGGCGTGTAGACCATCAGCACCTTCGCGCCGGTAAGCAGCAGCAGCGCAATAACCACGCGCACGCGCAAGCCGAAATGGCCTCGCGGCCAGATGTAGGGCAGCAGCGAGCGAAGCGTCGCCCAATGGCTACGCCCGCCTTCCTGATCCGCGGGATCGAAATCAGTCGGCCTCATGACTCTCCCAACGTCGCCAACGTCGCCTTGACCCAGGACCGACCGTCATCCGGTGCAAGGCGCGAAAGAACTAGATAGGTACGAATGGCTGCCAAGACAACCCTGCGAGCACGCTCAGGGTCCGTGGTCCTTGGGGACACTCAAGACTTGATCTGGATAGATCAGATCGGGGTCGCGGATCTGGTCCTTGTTGGCCCGGTAAATGATGGAATATTTTATTCCCCGGCCATAAATGCGCCGGGCGATGCGCCACAGGCTATTCCCCGGCCGTACCACAACCTGGCCCGTGGAAAAATCCTGCACGCCGAACAGGTCGAGGCTCAGGGGCAGTTCCACCCGCGCCGCCACGTTGCCGTCGCTGCCAATCCGATCAAGCCGCAAGACATAGGTCTCTTCACCGACGGTCTCCAGCGGCCGAAGGCTCCAGGCGCCCTGATCGTCGGCAAAGGCCCGGCCCAGGTAATCGTTGTCGAGATAGGCCCGTATTTCCGCACCCGGCTCCGCCGTACCGGTCAGGCTTATGTTCCCGTTGTCATCGTGGTCGACAATGTCGATGCTCAGGCCCTCGGCCACGGCACGTGGCCCGGGCTTCTGCAGCACCCGGCTCGGCCCGCCGCCCCGCGGAACGAGTACGGCAAGGGTTTCCGCCGCACCGCCATTCTTGCGTTCGGGAACCGTAATTACTACGACGGAATCCGACTCTCGTGAGTCTCCCCCGGGAACGGTCGTGCGCAGCGATAACTCCCGCGTACCAGGCTGAAAGGCCGCCTCGGGAATAACAACCCACTGGCCACGGGAATCAGCCTGCGTGCGGCCCAGGGTCTGTTCACCGTCCAGCAAAGTAACGACGGCATTGGCGCGCGAACGCCCGGCAACAACGGCCGACCCGTCCCGCTCCACGCGCACCACGTCGAAATTGGGCAGTGTCGTCTTGGCGGGGGCTTCCAGGCCCGATTTCTCCGCCAGACCGTCTTGGCCGACGCCGACCTCACCCACGGGACCTTCCAGGGCCCACTGCCCAAGAAAGGCGGCCACAACTAACCCTAAGATGGCGACGGCGCCGAAAATGACTTTGTTGCTCACCCGTTCACTCCGCGCTGATAGGCTCCCAGAGCATTATCCGGACCGGGCTCTAGTACCATAATCCAAGCTCTGAGTCTTTGCGGGGCTTGCCCCCGCGGCTATGCTGTATAGCCCTTCAAGGAGAAGACACTTGACCAAGATAACTGCCGTTTGCCTGTTTTGCGGCTCCGCCCACGGCGAGGACCCGGGCCACGCCGATGCGGCCGGCGAGTTTGGGCGTCTGCTGGCCGAATGCGGGATCCGGCTGGTCTACGGAGGCGGCAGCATCGGGCTCATGGGAGTCGCCGCCCGGGCCGCCCTGGACGCCGGAGGCCAAGTAACCGGTATTATTCCGCAAGATCTTGCCGACCGCGAATTGGCCTTGCACGAGGTCAGCGAATTGATCGTAGTCAACAGCATGCACACGAGAAAACAGATCATGTTCGACCGATCCGACGCCATCGCGGTGCTGCCGGGCGGAATCGGCACCCTGGAGGAAACGGTCGAGATGATCACCTGGATGCAGTTGGGCCTGCACCGCAAAGACATTGTGATGATCGACCCAAATGGCTACTGGGCCCCGTTTCACGACCTGCTGCGCCATATGATCGATGCCGGTTTCGCCGCTCCCAATCTGGCCACCTTTGTCGCCACTGTCGGTAGCCCCAAGGCGGCGCTTGAGGCCCTGGGAATTTTGCCGAAATAATCCCCCCTAAACGATTCCATCTCACTGGAAAACCCAATAGGCCGGTGCTATGGTCCCGCCCGATTCTCCACTCACCATCCCGCCCCCCGCCGGGCCATAAGGACATTCCATGACAAAGATCAAGGTCGCCAACCCTATTGTCGAAATTGACGGCGACGAAATGACGCGGATCATCTGGGACTTTATCAAGCAGAAACTTATTCTGCCTTACCTGGATATTGACCTTAAGTACTACGACCTGAGTATCCAGACTCGGGACGAAAGCGACGATCAGATTACGATCGACGCCGCCAACGCCATCAAGGAACACGGCGTCGGCGTCAAGTGCGCCACCATCACGCCGGACGAAGCGCGGGTCGAGGAATTCGGCCTCAAAAAAATGTGGCGCTCACCCAACGGCACAATTCGCAATATCCTGGGGGGCACGGTGTTCCGCGAGCCCATCATATGCACAAATATTCCGCGCCTGGTCCCCGGCTGGACCGACCCGATCGTCATCGGCCGTCACGCCTTCGGCGATCAGTACCGGGCGACGGATTTCGTGGTCCCGGGCCCCGGCAAGTTGACCATGACTTACCAACCTGCCGATGGTGGTGAGTCACAGTCCTACGAGATTTTTGATTTTCCCGGCGGCGGCGTCGCCATGGGCATGTACAACCTGGATCAATCGATCCGGGATTTTGCCCGCGCCTGCCTCAACTACGGT
>CAYOOG010000049.1:0-16262 GCA_964405515.1 uncultured Alphaproteobacteria bacterium
AACCTGCGCCAAACTCTCTCATAGGAGTTGGACCACTTAATGGGGGCAGGTCATCCGTACAAGCTGCGCCTCCAAGCGTATGTCGCTTGAGAGGGACCGAGGCGATGATGTATGCGCCAAACACTCGTCATTGGCGCTGTTCGCAGGAAGGACGGGCGCCTGATGGCTCCCGGTACGAGAGATGCTAAGAAGTTCGAATTTCCGCGCTCACTATTTGATGGGCGGAAGCAGTCGGTTGTCTGTAGCGCTGATTTTGGTACCGGTCACTTTCGCCACCGGTGCGCTGGCTATTTTTCTTCTCAAATTCCTGGGGGTGGCCCTAGAGCCCGGGCCGCACATCGTGGTTGCCATTGCCGCGATCATGGCGTTGGGTTTCTGGACCAGCCGCCGCATGGGTGTGTCAATGGATGTTTTTGCCGTTGCCGTCATGGTCTGGGTCGCGCTCCTCATGATGGTCATGTCGGTCTTCTTTTTTTTCCTCTAGAACGCGCCTTGGACACTCGTTGGCAATCTAAGGGCAGGGAATACGGCGGATAAATAGAGCCGGGGCACCTCGAATAGCTTTCGGGATCTTCCCCAATCAGTCGTCGTCATCGTCATCGTGGTCTATATAATTATCCGCGGTTTCGACTTCGACTTCGACTTCATATTCGTCTTCGCCTTCGTCTATAGGCTCTTCGTCGTCATCGTCGTAATCATCGTCGTCGTAGTCATCGTCGTCGTAATCATCGTCGTCGTCCTCAACGTATACTTCATCTTCAACGACGGTAAAGTGGGCCGGATAGTCTTCTTCCCAGGATTTCGCGTCCATCGCCCAGATATTGCCGCCGCCCCGATAATCTTCGTCAGGCGTGACGACCACGATTATCGTGCCGGTTTCATCCGTCGTGCCGGATGCCAGCGAGATTGTTATGGGGCCGTCTGGACTAAGGCGAAAGTTGACCTCCACGCCTGATTTCGGCCGCTCGCTCCACAGCCACTTTCTTGTCACCGTGTAGACGAACGGCGTCCCCACTCCGGCCGGGACAATCGCTGGCCTGGTCGTAAACGAACCGACAATATCAGCCCGGCCGAACGCATATGCGACCGCGGCAAGCCCCACCGCCACCAAGACGACAACAACTACCTCGACTCGTGTAAAACCGTTCTGTCCCCTGAATCGTTTGGTCACTTGTCCCGTCAGTTTACTATTCACGGTTCGATCCTCGTTCGCTTCACCTAGTCGGTCAAGAAACAGATTTAGGCATTGAGGTACTTGTTATAGCGCTTCAAATCCGCGCCCCTATCCACGTCGGCCAGTTCGTCCAGAAGCGCCGCACGCCTGCCCGGGCCCAGATTGGCGAGCGTATCACCCAGCGCGTGTCTGGTCGACCAGCGCACGCCCTGGAAAAGTTTGCGCGCCAGGCGCGCATCCCCGAGACCCACCAGCCAATAGCCGCCGTCCGCCGCCGGGCCGAACACGGCATCGCAGAAATTCAGTTCGCCAAAGGCGCGTGCAATCTGCGCACCCGTAATGCCGGGCACGTCGCTACCGACGATTATGGCGGGCCCCGCCGGCAGGGTTTCAAATACATTCGCCATGCGATCGCCGAGATCGCCGGCCCCCTGATTGAGGTGCACCAAATGGCGCGGCCAGATGGCGTCTCCGGCGTCGTCGGGCGTCACCGCCAGCCAGCAGCACCAGCGCCGGCTTACGCCAAGACGGCGCAGCAAGCGCTTTGTGTTGTTTCGGTAAAAGGACCAGGCGGCCAGGTTTCCGATGTCAAGGGCGAGACGCGTCTTGACCCGGCCGAGGCGCGGGGCCTTGACGAAAATCACCAGATGCTTATCGCCCGCCACTAGCCGTAAATCCTTGCGATCAGACGCGGCGGGACCGCCAAGAAGTAGAGCGCCAGACAGAAAAGGTTCCGGGCCGGGCGCAGCAGATAACCGCCCCGGCGGTAGCGCTCGGCGCTGGTCACGGCGGCGGCCTGCAGCAGGGCAATATTCCCGCGCCCAATCCGGCGCACCAGATCCACGTCTTCCATCACGGCAAGCGGCCGGTAGCCACCGAGCGACAGGTAAAACTCGCGGCAGATGAGCAATCCCTGATCGCCGTAGGGCAGGCCCAGCGCCCGGCAGCGCCAATTCGTCATGGCCTCCAGGCGGCGCGCCGGACTGCCATCGTCGTCCAGGGCAAACTTAAACGCGGAGGCGCGGGTCCTGTTTTCGGGTTTTTCCATGAAGGCCACGGCCTCGATTTCCCAACCCTCGCCCAGCACCGTGTCGGCGTGGAGGAACAGCAGCCAGTCACCGACGGTCTTCCCGGCCCCTGCGCCTAACTGCGCGCCGCGGCCCCGGGGGGCGTCGAACACGCGGCAGTCCACCGCTTCGGCCTCGAATTTGGTTTGGTCCGTCGAGCCGCCGTCGGCGACAATGACCTCCAGCACCAGGCCTTCCTTGCGCGCCTCGGCCAGGCTGGATAGAGCGGCGAACAGGGTCTCCGCCGCGTCAAGGGTCGGAATGACGACACTGATCATGGCAATAGAGTATTAGATGCGTCGATCCGGCAAAACAGCGAAATTAAGGGGCCACGCCCGGGCGCGGCCCCCTTTGCCGTTAGTCCGCCTAGGCCGCCTTTTTGCAGGCGGCGCTAACGCATTGGAGATGCCGGTGATCGGTGCCGCAGCACCCGCCGAGCACGGCGATCTGCGGATTCCACAGCAGAAGATCGGCATGCCAGGCGCCGAAATCCTCCGGGTCGCCATCATCCAGAACGGTCGAGTTATCCAGTTCGGCGTGGCTGCAGGCGGACGCATTGGCCCGTACGCCACGTATCCGCTGGCGCCATTCGCCGCCGCTTGAGAGGGGCTCGGCAAAGTGCGAGGGGTGCGCGCAATTGACCATGTAATAGGCCGGTCCCCGCCCCGTCGCCTCATCCACGTCGACGATGGCCTCACCCAGTCCCTGCCCCGTCGGCAAGCGGCCGTCGGTCTCCACGGTGAACGAAACAGCCGCCGGTAGCCCCACGGCTTGCGCCGCCTCGGTAATGCCTATGGCCTCCTCCACATTGGTAATGGTCTGGGCGGTAATCATGTCGGCCTCTGTTTCGGCGAAGGTGTTGATCTGCGCGGCGTGGTAGTCCCGCGCCTCGAAGACGTTCATGATCCTGCCCGGGTCGTAGCTATCACCGCGCGGGCCCACTTGACCGCTGACCACTATGGGCAAGGCCGGGGTTTGGTACTGGCGTCGCAATGCCGCCAACTGCTCGATGGCTTCGCGGTTCACGGCCGCCAAGGCCTCTTTCGAGTAGCCGAGCTTTTCACCCCAGTCCGAACTTGCCCGCCAGGTCGGGCTATCCAGAACAAATCCATAGCCGCCTTGCCAGGCGATGGACAGGTACCGGACATAGTATTCCTTCAGCAATTCCTTGCCCTTCACCGTCCTCAGTATGTCAAAGGAGGCGAATTCCGGCAGCTCAAGGCCCTCCTGAAAAATCAACATGGTTTCCAGCCCGCCGTCGGTGAGAAACAGGCCGCCGTCAAGCTGCGGCAGGTGTGATCTGTAGGTTTTCATCTTTCCATTCTCCTAACTCAAGTGCGCGGACCGAAGCGGCGGCGCTTGACCTGGAGGATGGCGGGGAACGGGTTTTCAAACTAGTCGACTCGTGGTCCGGTGCCGGGAAATAGCCAAAACACTCCTTATATATCAATGAATTACGGCGCTTTGCCGGACGCTCCGGCGAGCCCGATGGCACCGGCAAGTGGTGTCAACTGTACTCGTGGTATAGTCGGGCCAGACCAGGGAGGGAGGCTTATTTCATGGCTGAGGCGCAGGCGCGAAAAGGCGCTGATACCCGCGAGCGGATTCTCGATATCGCGGAGTCAGCGGTCTTGGACAAGGGCTTTGCCGCCACGTCCATCGATGAGTTGATCGCCGCCGTCGGCATCACCAAGAGTGGCTTTTTCTATCACTTCAAGGACAAGGGAGAACTGGCCAAGGAGCTCCTCCAGCGCTACCTGGACCGCGAGGAGCGGCTTTTTGACGACCTCTTTGGCCGCGCCGGCGAGCTCCACGAAGACCCGCTGCACGGATTTCTCATCGGCCTGAAGATGCTCGCCGAGATGATGGGGGATTTGCCGAACGCCCATCCGGGCTGCCTGGTCGCCTCCTATTGCTACCAGGAGAACCTGTTCAACGGGGATGTGCGCGAGCTCAACACCGAAGGCGTGCTGCGCTGGCGAAAACGCTTCCGGGCACACCTGGACCAGATCGCCGAGCAATACCCGCCCAAGGTGGAGGTCGACCTTAACGCCATGGCCGACATGCTTTCGGCGCTAGCGGACGGCGGCATTATTCTCTCCAAGGTGGTCAGGGACAAGGACGTGCTGCCGCAGCAGATCATGCTCTACCGGGAATTTGTGCGCTCGGTGTTCCTCGGAGCCTAAACACCCCACAACCACCCGTCAAAGAATGTTCTTGTTTTGTTCCGTTTTTTGACTATGCTGGGTCCATGGTTGCGATAGAGGCGGCATGGGTAAACCCGGATGCCCGGCGCGGGCGCGGCGCGGTCAGCAACGCCAGCGGCCGGTATGAAGCCTCCAGCCGGGTAGTGCTCGACGACGGCTGGGGTGGGCTCGACGCCCCGGCGGCGCCCTTGAGGACCACGGTGGTCGCCGATACCAGCCGCACGGTGATTGCCCGCAACAAGTCCCCCGACATTGGCTTCGACCGTTCGGTCAATCCCTACCGCGGCTGTGAGCACGGCTGCATCTATTGCTACGCCAGACCCAGCCATGCCTGGCTCGGCCTGTCCCCGGGCCTAGATTTTGAAAGCCGCCTGTTCGCCAAGCACGACGCGCCGGAGCTTCTGGCCAAGGAACTGTCAAAGCCGGGCTACGTGCCGGACACGCTTATTCTCGGCGCCAATACGGACGCCTACCAGCCGGTCGAGCGAACGCTTGGGATTACCCGCCGCATCCTGGAAGTGCTGGCCGAGTTCAAGCACCCCGTTGGCATCATCACAAAAAGCGCCCTTGTGGCCCGCGACATAGACATTCTCGCCCCCATGGCGGCCCAAGGCCTGGCGCGGGTATTCGTCTCGGTCACCAGCCTCGACCGCCGCCTGGCCCGCAAGATGGAGCCGCGCGCCGCCGCGCCCGAGCGCTGCATAACCACAATCCGGTCGCTGGCCGAAGCGGGCATCCCAACCGGGGTCATGGTCGCGCCGATCCTGCCCGGCCTTACCGACCATGAAATGGAAAAAATTCTCGCCCGGGCCGCCCGCGCAGGCGCCGCCCGCGCCGGATACATCGTCTTGCGCCTGCCGCTCGAGATCAAGGACCTGTTCACCGAGTGGGCCCAGGACAACCTTCCCGACCGGGCGGAGCGCATGCTCACACAAATTCGGCGCTTCCGGCGCGGCAAGCTTTACGACGCGGCTTTCGGCAAGCGTCTTACAGGCCAGGGAACGGAAGCCGCTCTTCTTGCCGACCGCTTCCACATCGCCTGCGCCCGTTTCGGACTGGCTACGGACATGCCGCCCATGAATAATTCCCTGTTCCAACCGCCATCAAGGCAAGGCGACCAATTCGATTTGTTCTATAATGACGGCAAGGAGGACGGATCATGAGCACATCAATGACCGGGGGCTGCGCCTGTGGCGCCGTCCGCTATGAATGCACTGCCGAGCCCTTGTACGCCGGGCACTGCCAATGCCGCGATTGCCAGATTTACAACGGCGGCGGGCATGCCTCGGGCTTCGGCATGCCGGAAGCCGCCTTCGCCATTACCGGCGACGTCAAGTTCCACGACACGACGGCGGACAGCGGCAATACGGTGCGGCGCGGCTTTTGCCCGGAATGCGGCGCGCCGGTGATCTCGAAGGGCGCCGGGACCGGCGAAGCACTTTTTGTTCACGCCGCCAGCCTCGACGACCCAAGCCAGTTCAAGCCCACGGGCGTGGTTTACGCGGGCAGCGCCCAGGCCTGGGATCACATGGACCCGGAACTGCCGTCCTTCGACAAAATGCCGCCCATGTGATCGGAGCCCACCGCGTGGCCCAAGACCGAGCCCCCGACTTTTCAATGGAAGCCGCCGCCGGGGGCGTGGTTGCCGGCGTCGACGAGGCCGGGCGCGGGCCGCTGGCCGGGCCGGTGGTTGCCGCCGCCGTGATCCTGGCCCCCGGCCGTATCCCCGAGGGCGTCGCGGATTCCAAGAAACTCTCGGCGAAAAGACGCGAAATGCTGTTCCCCGAGATCATGGCCAGCGCCCGGGTCGGCATCGGCGAGGCCTCCGTCGCCGAGATCGACGAGATCAATATTCTGCAGGCAACCCTGCTCGCCATGGCCCGGGCCTTGCGCAAATTACCCGAGCCCCCTAGTCTGGTATTGGTGGACGGCAACCGCGCGCCGAAAATTAATTTGGCCGTCAAAACGGTGGTTGGAGGCGACGCGAAATGCCTTTCCATCGCCGCCGCATCCATTGTCGCCAAGGTCACCCGGGACCGCACCATGAAGGCGCTGGCGGCACAACATCCGGGGTACGGCTGGGAGCACAACGCCGGATATGGTACGGCCGAGCATCGGGCCGCGCTCGCCCGCCTGGGCGTCACCCGCCACCACCGTTCTTCTTTTGCCCCCGTGCGTGATCTAATGACTCAAGACCTACCCTCAAGCCTTTGAATCCAAAAACTTATTGACGCGACTCCCCGCTTGACTCAGGATGCGCGCCCGCGCCAATTCCGGCCAATAATCCGGCGGCGCGGCGCCAATGGAAAAGCAAGTTTGGGACAAGTTTCACGTGTCTGGGGTCAAGGAAAAAAAGGCGAAAAGACCGGCGGCGGAGACCGCCGCCACACCCCTTCCGCTCGACCAGATCCTGCAGGGCGATTGCGTCGAATTGCTCAATTCCCTGCCCGAGAAATCCGTCGATCTGATCTTCGCCGACCCGCCCTACAACCTTCAGCTTGAGAAGACCCTAACCCGGCCCAACAACAGCCTGGTGGACGGGGTTGACGACGCCTGGGACAAGTTCGCCAGCTTCGAGGCCTACGACGAATTCACGCGGGCCTGGCTCACGGCGGCGCGCCGGGTCTTGAAGGACAACGGCGCCATCTGGGTGATCGGCAGCTACCACAATATCTTCCGCGTCGGCGGCATCCTGCAGGACCTGGACTACTGGATTCTGAACGACATCACCTGGCGCAAGAACAACCCCATGCCCAACTTCAAGGGCACGCGCTTCACCAACGCCCACGAGACGCTGATCTGGTGCGCCAAGTCGCAGAAGCAGAAGCGCTATACGTTCAACTACCACGCCATGAAAGCCCTGAACGACGATCTGCAAATGCGCTCCGACTGGCTGCTGCCCATTTGTTCCGGTGGCGAACGGCTGAAGGATAACGGCGTCAAGGCGCACGCGACCCAGAAGCCCGAAGCTTTGCTCTACCGCGTGCTGCTGGCCTCGACCAACCCCAGCGACGTGGTGCTCGACCCCTTCTTCGGCACCGGCACAACGGGCGCCGTGGCCAAGCGCCTCGGCCGCCGCTTTATTGGCCTTGAGCGCGAAAAGAAGTATGTCGCCCTGGCCGAAAAGCGGCTGGCGCAAACCGTGCCCGGCGATGTGGAAGGGCTTGAAGTCACCAAGTCAAAGGCCGCCGAGCCGCGCATCCCCTTCGGCTGGGTGGTGGAACGCGGGCTTCTGACCCCCGGCGACCTGCTTTACGACACCCGGCGGCGTCATTCGGCGAAAGTCCGCGCCGACGGCACGCTGGTCTCCGCCGACACCATGGGCTCGATCCACAAGGTCGGCGCCCACGTACAGGGCGCGCCGGCCTGCAACGGCTGGACTTTCTGGCATTTCGACGTTGAGGGCAGCCTCAAGCCCATCGATCTGCTGCGCCAGAAGCTACGCGCGGAACTGCACTAAGCCGAAGCCCAGCCCTAACTCCCCAACACCGCCCCAATCACCTTTTTCATTACCGTCGGCAGGGCCTGACCGGCCAATTCATCCGCCGGGATCCATTCGCCCTTGAGGGCGCCCGGCAGCTCGTCATCCGCCACGCCCACCGAGGCCGCGCGCACGTCCAACTCAAGGTGAAAGTGGGTAAAGGTATGGCGGACGCCGCCCTCCACGGGCCGCCAATCTGCCGCCAGCGGCGCGTGGCCAAGCGCCTCTGAATCGCCCCAGGGCTCGACCCGCCAGGGCGTACCCGGCACTTCCATCATGCCGCCAAGCAGGCCCTTCTCCGCCCGACGGCGCAGCAGCACCGCGCCGTCGCCGCGCCGCAAAAAGAAAGCCACGCCGCGCCGTGTGGGACGCGCCTGTTTCGGGGTCCGGCGCGGCAGCTCGCCCGCAAGGCCCTTCCTGTGGGCAACGCAACCCTTGGCCCAGGGGCAGGCGCCGCAATCGGCGCTACGCGGCTTGCACACCGTGGCGCCCAGATCCATGACCGCCTGGGCATAGTCGCCTGGGCGCTTCTTGGGCGTGAGCCCGGCGGCAAGCGTCCGCAGCCGTGGCTTGGCCTGGGGCAGCGGTTCCTCGAGGCCATAAAGACGCGCCATGACGCGCTCGACGTTGCCGTCAACCACCGTGGCCGGTTGGCCAAAGGCGATGGCCGCCAGCGCCGCCGCCGTATAGGGGCCGATGCCGGGGAGTTTCAGCAACTCCGCCTCGTCCTCGGGGAACAGGCCGCCATGGTCCGCCGCCACGACACCCGCGCATTTGTGCAGGTTTCGGGCCCGGGCGTAGTAGCCCAGCCCGGCCCAGGCCTTGAGCACGTCATCAAGGGGCGCCGCCGCCAGATCGGCGAGCTTCGGCCAGCGCGCCACAAAATCGCCAAAATAGGGTTTTACGGTAGCCACCGTGGTCTGCTGCGGCATGATTTCGCTGAGCCAGACGTGGTAAGGATCAGGCTGACCGCCGCCCTTGGCGCGCCAGGGCAGATCGCGGCCCTCGGCATCGTACCAGGCCAGAAGTTTATGTGCGGGACCGTGCCCCATGTGTCTTTTTACCTGTCCTGCACCGCCCAGGGTATTAAAATGAACCGGAATTTCAGCTAACCAGATGATCACGACATGACGTCCAAGGCAGGCAAGGCAAAACAACAGCCCAGCAACCGGCGCACCGGACGGCGCAGCCTGTCCGGGGCCACCGAGCGCCTGACCCGCCGGGTTTTCGGCCGGCAGGGATTTGCCGTGCGCGAGATTGTGGTGCGTTGGCCGGCCATTGTCGGCCAGGAATTGGCGGCGCAGTGCTGCCCGGAAAGACTGGTCTTCGCCATGGGCAAGAGCAGTGGCGCGACGCTTCACGTGCGCGTGGACGGCGCCCTGGCGCTGGAGCTTCAGCACCTTGAGCCCCTGGTCATCGAGAAGATCAACACTTACTACGGCTACGGAGCGGTGAGCCGCCTCTCGCTGCACCAGGGCCCGGTGCCGAAACCGGTTTCGAGACCCCAGGCCGTGCCCCCCCGCCCACTCACCAAGGACGAGGAAGACCGGCTGAGCGACACCCTCGAAGGCATCGCCGACGGCGATTTGCGCCAGGCCTTGGGCCGCCTCGGCCGTAGCCTGTTGTCCGGCGGCGAAAGCCCCCCGGACGGCTAAAGAATCCTTTTCTGACAGTGCCTTAAATGGCACAATATGTGGTAATCAGGAGGTCATGGTGACACGATATAATGTAAAAACACTCGTCGCCCTTGTTTTGGGACTGATCGCGGCTGGCGGCCTGTTGCTGGCCACCGCCGAGGCTCCCCTGGCGGGGGCGGAAACGCCCCTGGACTATACCGCCGATATGACCCTCGGCTCACCGGACGCGCCGGTGAAGATCATCGAATACGCTTCCATGACCTGCAGCCACTGCGGCCACTTTCACCGCACGACCTTTCCGGAACTGAAAGCCCAGTACATCGACACCGGCAAGGTCCAATTCACCTTCCGGGAATTTCCCTTCGACCGCCCGGCGCTTCAAGCGGCCATGACCGCGCGCTGCGCCGGACCGGATCGGTTCTTCGGTTTCTTGAAGGTGTTTTTCGACCAGCAGCCTAATTGGATATCCGCGCCCGACCCCAGGGCGGCGATCGGGCGCTTCGCCAAAATGGGCGGCATGGGCGCGAGCCAGTTCGAGGCCTGCATGGCCGATGAAGCGCTGTCGAAACAATTGTTGCAGACCAGGCTGGGCGGCGAACGCGAGTTCGAAGTAAACGCTACGCCAACGTTCATTATTAATGGCACTAAACACGCCGGCGCCCTGACTTTTAAGCAAATGGACGCCATACTAAAAGAAATGGTTGAGTGACCAATCTTGGCCCGATCGGCCAAGCACTGGCCAAGAAATAGCAGGGTGACGTGTATCTATCCCATCTGAGACTAGCCGGGTTCAAATCCTTCGTGGAGCCAACGGATCTACAGGTCGCGCAGGGGCTGACCGGTATTGTCGGCCCCAACGGGTGCGGCAAGTCGAATCTGGTGGAGGCCTTGCGCTGGGTCATGGGGGAAACATCCGCCAAGAGCATGCGCGGCGGCGCCATGGACGACGTGATCTTTGCCGGCACCGCCAACCGCCCGGCAAGAAACCTGGCCGAAGTCGCGCTCAACCTTGAAAACACCAGCCGCGACGCCCCCGCCGCCTTTAACGACAGCGATGAAATCCTGGTCACCCGCAAGATCGAAAGGGAAAGCGGCTCGGTCTACCGCATCAATGGCCGGGATGTTCGAGCGCGCGACGTGCAATTGCTGTTCGCGGACGTAGCCACCGGCGCCCATTCCCCGGCCATGGTCAGCCAGGGCCGCATCGGCAATCTCATCAGCGCCAAGCCCCGTGACCGGCGCACGATTTTGGAGGAAGCGGCGGGGATTACCGGGCTCCACTCGCGCCGCCACGAAGCGGAGTTGCGGCTGCGCGCGGCGGAAAACAACCTGATACGGCTCGAGGACGTGACCGGTCAGATCGAGGTTCAACTGAAGGCCCTCAAGCGCCAGAGCCGCCAGGCCAAGCGCTATCGCCGCATTGGCGAGCATCTTCGCCAGTTGGAGGCGACGCTGCTTTACCTGCGCTGGCGGGAATCAGACGAGGCCGTGCGGGAGGCGGAAGCCGAACTCGCCAAGTCCCAATCAAAGGTCCAGGACCTCACCCAGAATGCCGCCAAGGCTTCCACCGCGCAGATCGCGGCGGCGGAAAACCTGCCGCCCCTGCGCGACAACGAAGCGGCGGCGGCGGCGGCGTTGCACCGCCTGGCGGTGGAGCGCGACGGCCTCGACGAAGAGGAACGCCGGGCCGCCGAAGCGCGCGAGCGACTGGAGGGGCGCATACGGCAACTGGGGCAGGACGTGGAACGCGAAAACGCCCAAGCGACCGACGCGGTTGCCGCTGTGACGCGGCTCGACGAGGAAAAGGCCGGGATCGAGGCTGCCGCAAAGGATCAGGAAAACGCCGAGCAGAAGGCGCAGGATACGGCGAGAGAAGCCGCCACGCTGCTTATGCAGTCGGAGGCCGCGCTCGACACGGCGAACGAAGAGGCCGCCAGCGCCGCCGTGCGGCGCACCAGCCTTGGCCGCCAGATGGCGGAACTCAGGGACCGGCTGCAACGTCTGGCCGCGCAACTGGCGGAAATCGAGACCGAGCAGGAAAGCCTGCCGACCACGGACGATGCCGGCCCCGCCATTGACCGGGCGGCGGCGGCGGTAGGCGAGGCCCGCGCCGAATTGGACAGCGCCTCCACGACAATGAACGAGACCGAGAATTCACGGCTTGCAGCCCAGGAGGCCGAGAACCAGGCCCGCGAGACCCTACACGTCGCCCGCGAGGCCTTGACCCATATGGACGCCGAGACCGCGGCGCTGGAGCGGCTTCTGGCCGGCGACGGCAACGGCGATTGGTCACCGATCATCGATGACCTCAGCGTGGAGCCCGGCCTGGAAGCTGCGCTCGGCGCGGCCCTCGGCGACGACCTGACGGCGGCGGCGGATGCCGGTGCGCCCCTGCATTGGGCCGAGGTTCCGGGGTCCGAGAATACGGCCGAACTGCCGGACGGTGCCGAGGCACTGTCAAATTTCGTTCGCGCACCCGATGTGCTGGCCCGGCGCCTGGCCCAGATCGGTCTGGTCAGTGAACAGGACGGCCCGGTCCTGCGCCGCCAACTGGCCCAGGGGCAACGCCTGGTCAGCCGTGAAGGCTCGCTCTGGCGCTGGGACGGCTACACGGTCAGCGCTAACGCCGAAGCACCCGCCGCCGCGCGTCTGGCGCAACGAAACCGCTTGAAGGAACTGGCCGAGGCGCGCCCGGCGACGGCGGAGCAAGAGGGCAAAGCCCGGGCGGACTTCGAAGGCAAACAGGCAGCCGCAGCCGCGTCGGTGGAAGCCGAGGCCGCCGCGCGGCAGGACTGGCGCGCCGCCGACGCCACCTTGAGCGAAGCCCTGACCGCCCACGCCGATATCGTCCGCCAGGCCGGCGACCGCGACACCCGCCGGGCCGCTCTGATGGAGGCGGAGGCGAGGATTGGCGAGGACAGGACGGAAACCGAGGCGCGGCTCAAGGATATGGAGAAATCCGTGGCCGAACTGCCCGCCGAGGCCGGATTACAGGACAGCGTCACCGCGTGCCGGGCCGAAGTAGAAGCCAAGCGGCGCGAACTGGCGGAGGCGCAAGCCGCCCACGGCGCCCTGGCGCGGGAGTCGGCGCAACGGGCAGAGCGGCTGGCGGCCATTGACGGCGAACGGGCGGCCTGGTCGTCCCGGGCCGAGAGCGCGCAGCGTCAATTGCAGGAACTGGCCACCCGGGGCAGCGAAGCCGAAAAGGAATTGGCCGAAATTCAGGATGTACCAAGGTTGATCGCCGAGCGCCGCGATATCCTCCTGACCCATCTGGAGGAGGCGGAAAAGAAACGCAGCGCCGCGGCGGACGCCTTGAGTGTGGGCGAGGATGAATTGGCCTCGGCGGAAGCAAATCTGAAGGAGATTCAGGACCAGTTGGGCAGCGCCCGCGAGGACCGGGTGCGGGCCGAGGCCACCTGTGAACAGGGTGGCGAGCGCCGCGAAAATATTGTCGTCAGGGTGCGCGAGCTTCTGGATTGCACGCCCGAGCAGGTGCCGGAAGTCGCTGAATTCGCGGAAGACGAGGAATTACCGCCGCCCGAGCAACTGGAAGCCAAAATCGAACGCCTCAAGCGTGAGCGGGACAATATAGGCCCGGTCAATCTGCGCGCCGAGGTCGAGGCCGAGGAACTGACGGAGCAGATGCAGGCTCTGGAATCCGAGCGCGAGGACCTGGAAGGCGCCATCGCCCGCCTGAGGCAGGGAATCTCCAGCCTCAACCGCCAGGGCCGGCAACGGCTGCTGGGGGCCTTTAACGAGGTCAATACCCACTTCGGCACCTTGTTCGAGCGCCTGTTCGGGGGTGGCCGCGCCTACCTGGAACTTACCGAATCCGAGGACCCCCTGGATGCCGGTCTGGAGATCATGGCCCAACCGCCGGGCAAGAAGTTGCAGATCATGTCGCTGCTGTCCGGCGGCGAGCAAGCCCTGACGGCCTTGTCCCTCATCTTCGCCGTGTTCCTGACCAATCCGGCGCCGATCTGCGTGCTCGACGAGGTGGACGCGCCTTTGGACGACGCCAACGTTGAGCGTTTTTGCAATCTGATCAAGGAGATCACCAAGACCACCGGCACCAGGTTCCTGGTGGTTACCCACAACGCCATTACCATGTCCAACATGCATCGACTATTCGGCATCACCATGGTCGAAAAAGGCGTCTCGCAGATCGTCTCCGTGGACCTGGAGGAGGCCGAGGAAATGGCCGCCGTCGGGTAGCGGGTAAAGTCTTTTTTTATCTGTAGTATCAATAGGTTAACTCTACTTCCGCGCGCCTTGACAGCCCCAGGGTCAGCCTCTATGTTCTCGCCCATTGGAGTGCCGGCGAAGGTTTCCGGCGGGCTGTATAGGCGGACCTGATCATGCTTAGGGACGGCAGACACATACAGCAAACCCAAGATGGATAACGGTGGCGACAAGAAGTCGCTTGAGGAGCTTGAAAACCGGTTGAACGAGGCCCGGGGCGCACAGCAGCCGGGAGCGGATTCCGGGCAAAGGGGCAACGCACCAGGTAAGAGTTTGGGCGTTGCCTTTCGTTTGACGGTGGAGTTGGTTGTTGGTATCGCGGTCGGTGTCGGGATTGGTTGGACGCTCGATCAGTGGCTTGAAACATCGCCGGTCTTCTTCGTCATATTCTTTTTGTTGGGTGCCGCGGCGGGTATGTTAAACGTCATGCGGGCGGCCCGGGAAATGGGACTATCCGGCGAAGCAGACGAGCCGGACAAGAACGAATAGGTGAAGTAAGTGGCCGACGCTCACAACCCAATGGCGCAATTCGAGATCAAGCGCTTGATCCCCATGGAGATCGGCGGCCTTGATGTGTCGCTGACCAACTCGGGCGCCTTCATGCTGGTGTCGGCCACCCTGGTCATTACCTTTCTGATGTTCTCCATGCGGCGCGGCGCCATGGTGCCGGGGCGCTGGCAGTCCATGGCGGAAATGAGCTACGAGTTCATTGCCAATATGTTGCAGCAGAACGTGGGATCGGCCGGGCGGCAGTACTTTCCGTTTATTTTCACGCTTTTCATGTTCATTTTGGCCTGCAACCTTGTCGGCTTGGCGCCCTATTCGTTTACGGTTACCAGCCATATCGCCGTCACCTTCGCCCTTGCGATCACGGTCTTTATCGGCGTTACGATTGTTGGATTCGTCAAGAACGGCGTCGGTTTCCTGAAGTTTTTCGTGCCCTCGGGCGTGCCGGCGGTGATGCTGGTGCTTCTGGTTCCGATCGAGGTTTTGTCCTATTTCATCCGCCCCATGAGCCTTTCGGTGCGCCTTTTCGCCAACATGCTGGCGGGCCACACGCTCTTGAAAGTCTTCGGCGGATTCGTCATATCGCTCGGCCTGTTGTTCGGTTGGGTGCCGTTCGTCTTCATCATCGCCTTCACCGGGCTTGAGCTTCTTATCGCTTTTTTGCAGGCCTATGTTTTCACCATATTGGCCTGCCTCTATCTGAACGACGCGCTCAACATGCACCATTAGGGGCACGGCGGCGCGAAAGTACTGACCACCAATATTAAAAGAAGGATTATTTGTTATGGAATTAGATGCAGCAAGAATGATTGGCGCCGGTCTCGCGGCCATCGGTCTTGGCGGCGCCGCCGTCGGCATCGGCACGGTGTTCGGCAATTATATCGCCGGCTCCTTTCGCAATCCGGCCGTGGCGCCCAAGGTTTTCGGCAACACGCTCCTGGGCTTCGCGCTGGTTGAAGCCACGGGCCTCTTTGCCCTGATGATCTCCTTCATGATCCTGTTCGTCTAAGCCGGAACCGGCGGGACCCGACCCATGCCTCAACTGATTTTCTCCGATTACGCGCCGCAACTTGCCTGGCTGGCGATCAGTTTTATCGGGCTCTATCTGGTGCTCGCCTACATGGCGCTACCCCGGATCAGCGAGGTATTGGAAAACCGGCAGGTGCGGATCGCCAACGATCTTGACGATGCCGAACGCCTGAAGGGCGAGGCCGAGGACGCGCTTGACGCCTACGAAGGCGCCCTGGCGGAGGCCCGGGGCAACGCCCACGATATCGCGCTGGAAACCCGCACGCGGGTTGCCGGAGAGACCGAACGCCGCAAGGCGGAATTGGCTTCCACCCTGGCCGGTCAGGCCGAGGAAGCGGAATCAAAGATCGAAACCGCGCGGGCCGAGGCGCTCGAAAAAGTCCGTGACGTGGCCGAGGAAGCGGCGGCGGCCGTGATTGCGAAGTTGATCGGCGAAGAGGTTCCGCAGCCGGCTGTGGTTGCCGCCATCGAGGCCGAGCTGGCCGGCCGGAAGGGTTAGCACAATGGACGCAACATTCTGGGTTGGTGTGGCATTCTTCGCCTTTGTCGGATTGCTTCTTTATTTGAAGGTGCCGGCCATGGTGACGGCAATCTTGGACAAGCGTACCCAGGATATATCCGACGAATTGGACCGCGCGCGGGCGCTCCGCGAGGAAGCCCAGGCGCTCCTCGCTTCCTACCAGCGCAAACAGCGCGATGCCGAGAAAGAAGCCGAGACCATTGTTGAACAGGCAAATGCAGAGGCGGAGCGGCTTACCGCCGAGACCACCGCCAATCTGGAAGAAGAATTGCAGCGGCGCTCGGCCATCGCCTTGGAGAAGATTTCCCAGGCCGAGGCCCAGGCCGTGGCGGATGTGCGCGATTTCGCCGTCGACGTCGCGACCAGTGCCGCCCGGCGCGTGGTAACGGAGCAGG
>CAYOOG010000050.1:0-16243 GCA_964405515.1 uncultured Alphaproteobacteria bacterium
GCTCTCTCGGTGGCGGGCTGCCGGGCCTCCGGGAATGCTGTGATATTTTCTGCCGTGTTCTGCATTTCGGTTTCTCTCTCTATTACTCTATGGCCCCACCTCGAGCCGCTACGTTTGTTGTTGTGCCTTACGAGCGCAAATATGGCATTCCGCCGCCCGCTTGCCTTCTCACACTGCGAAATGGGTCCTCAAAGCGTAATTTGGGGTGTCATTCTCGAATAATTCCCAGAATTCTGCGGTTTTTTCAGACCCACAATTTCTCCTTGAGAGCCCAATCTCGGCCTCCCCAGGCCCGTTAAAAGGCGATTTGAGGGCCTTTTTGCTTGATTCTGGACCTTTTCCGGACCGCTTCGAGAGGTGCCGAAATTGATTCTTTGACCTTCCCTGCGTGCAAACACGAAGTCCGCCTTTCAATTAGGGCACCGGGACACTATTTTTGCGGTGTGGGGCTATCATCGCCACACCGGAGGCAAGCAGCATGGATGAAGACTTCGAGGACAATCTGACCAAATCCAGCACCTGGATTCGCGGTCTCTACATACTGCTTTTCGCGGTCATCTTCGAGTTGAGTACCCTGGTGACCTATGCCGTGGCGGCATTGCAGTTCCTGATCAACCTGTTTACCGGCGGTCCAAATAAGCGTTTGCAGGGAT
Organism: uncultured Alphaproteobacteria bacterium; assembly: GCA_964405515.1. Lineage (GTDB taxonomy): Bacteria > Pseudomonadota > Alphaproteobacteria > JAPYRI01 > JAPYRI01 > CAYOOG01. The sequence continues at coordinate 654 of CAYOOG010000050.1, forward strand.
TTGGCGGTGAATTATCGGCCTATGTCCGGCAAATCGTGAGTTTTCTCACCTATGCGGATGAATTGACGCCCTTTCCCTTCAGTGACTGGCCCATAGCCGGTGCCAAGGGCGCCACGGCGTCCAAGAAGAAAGCTCCAGCGGCCAAGAAGACCACCCGCAAGAAGAAAGACGCCAAATCATAATATTCTGACTATGAGGTTGTAAGTTGGGTTGGCGCCGCAACTGTTGCCGCCATACCGAGAGCGGTATCCAAGGACAGGGATCAATGAACGATACGGCCAAGAATGCGTCCAAGGACGATATTGTCCTCCCGGCCGCCACCGTCCTGTTGCTGCGCGACGGCGTCGATGGCCTGGAAGTCTTCATGGTCGTCCGCCACCACGAGGTGGATTTCGCCTCCAGCGCCATGGTTTTCCCCGGTGGAAAGCTGGACCCGGCGGACCGCGATCCGGCGATTAGGGGCCGGACCAGCACAAACGCCGGGACCAGTGATCTTTCTGAACTGGACCTGGCCTTCAGGGTCAGCGCCATCCGCGAGGCCTTTGAGGAATCAGGGGTATTGCTGTGTCGGCCTCGCGGCAGCGGTGACTTCGTTGACCGGGAGCGCCTTGCCGGCCTATCCGCGACCTATCGAAAGGCGTTGGAACGGCACGAAGTGACCATGGCGGAGATGCTTGAGCGCGAGGATCTGCTTCTGGCCGAGGATGCGCTGGTCCATTTCGCACACTGGATCACGCCCAAGAAGATTTTTCCAAAGCGTTTCGACACTCATTTCTTCGTCGCGGCGGCCCCATCCGGCCATTTGGCCCAGCACGATGGCCGGGAAGCCGTTGATTCCGTCTGGACCGCCCCCGGCGGCGCTATTGCCGAGCACGAAGCGGGCCGGCGGAACGTGGTCTTTGCCACGCGGCTCAATCTCGCCAAACTGGGCCGGAGCGGCAACGTCTCACAGGCCTTGGCGGCGGCGGCGGCCGATACCATTGTCACCGTCGTGCCTGAGCTGGGGGAAGGGGACGCCGGCCCGGTGCTACGAATCCCCATCGAAGCAGGATACAATCTGCACGAAGTACCGCTGCACGAAGTCAGCCCGGGAATAAAGAAAAAGGAATGAATCCAAGCACGACAAAGAGTTTCTTGCCGGTGCTGGCCGCGGCGGCATTTGCGCTTGTCATGGCCGGCGCGGCGGGGGCAAGAGAAGAGCCGGGCGACGGCTTCAGCTATACCTATTTCCAGCCAATTGTCGTCCCAACCGTGTACAGCAATATGCCGACACGCCCCGGTCCAAAACTCAATCTACACATTGTGCTGACAACACGCTCAGGCCGGGAGAAAGGTGTGTGCCTCAAGTTTCCGCTGTACGACGATGCTATTTTGACCGAGTTTCACGCCCGCCCGGTCTTGTTGGGTGACGATAGCTCCATCGAAGACGCCGCGCGCCTGATAAAACACCTTGAAAACCTTCTGGTAAAAGTGCTGGGATCGGACGTGGTTTTCGGCGTCAGCCTTCGCGTTAACTTCAACGAACCATTGTCGGACAGTACATTCCAATGCAGACGTTAATGAAAATGAGAACACTAAGAGCGATGGCACCTCTGATTTCAGCGTTTCTTGCTATTTTGTTCCTGTTGCCGGTATCCCTCGCACGAGCCGAAGACGAAGCGCTGGATTTCGGCGAGTGGCTCGAAGGCGTACGAACGCAAGCTCTGGCGGAGGGAATAGGTGCCGAGACCCTCGACGCCGCCCTCAAGGGCGTTGAGCCAATCCCCCGCGTGATCGAGCTGGATCGGAGCCAGCCGGAATTCACCCTGACTTTCGAACAGTATTTGCAAAGAGTGGCGCCAAAATCGCGCATCGAGGAAGGCAGACGAAAGCTTGCCGCAAACAGGGACAAATTACAGCAGATCGGCGCCCATTTTGGCGTGCAGCCCCGCTTTATCGTGGCGCTTTGGGGGATAGAGACCGGATTTGGCAAGCACACGGGCGCTTTTTCCGTAATCGCTTCGCTTGCCACCCTGGCCCACGATGGAAGACGCAGTTCCTACTTTCGCAAGGAATTGATGAATGCCCTGAACATTCTCGAGCAGGGGCATATCACGCCGGAGGCCATGCAGGGCTCCTGGGCGGGGGCCATGGGCCAGAGCCAATTCATGCCCTCAAGTTTTCTGAATTTTGCCATCGATTATGACGATGACGGTCGCATCGACATTTGGCATACCAAGGCCGATGTTTTCGCCTCCGCCGCGAATTATCTTTCAAAATCCGGCTGGCGGGACGATCAGACCTGGGGCCGGCGGGTCACCTTGCCGGAGGGATTTGACACCAGCCTGGCCGGGCATAAGACAATCAAGCCCCTGGGTGACTGGCAGGCCCTCGGCGTGCGCCGGCTCAACGGTGATGATCTGCCGCCGCGGCCCTTGCCCGCATCCCTGGTCATGCCCAATGGAGCGGATGGGGGGGCAAACAGTCCGGCCTTCCTGGTCTATGACAATTTCCGCACGACCTTGAAATGGAACCGGTCGGATTATTTTGCCCTGACCGTGGGCTATCTTGCTGATCGGATTGGACGCCGGTAGACTCTGGCGTCGACGATCCCAAAGGACTTCACCGGACCATGCACCTCCCCAGTAGAAGAGCCGGCGCCGATTGGGCCGCAACATCGGGCGCCGCGTGGCTGAGGGCAATTGCGGTCTGCGTCGGCGCGAGCCTCTTCCTCGGCGCCTGTGGCTCCTCGGGTCGGCTGGCCTCAAAGATTCCTACCGTAATTCGTGGGGGAGAAACTCTGAAAATCGGGCGGCCCTATCAGGTTGCCGGCGTTTGGTATTACCCCAAGGACGAACCACGTTATGACCGCACGGGCGTCGCCTCGTGGTACGGCAAGAAATTTCACGGGCGCCACACAGCCAATGGCGAAATCTACGACATGAACGCCATGACGGCGGCGCATAAGACCCTGGCATTGCCGACCTACGTCAAGGTCACCAACCTGGAAAATGGCCGCTCCATCGTTTTGCGCGTCAACGACCGGGGACCCTTTGTTCATGGCCGCATCATCGACGTCTCCCGCCGCGGCGCCTACCTTTTGGGATTCCAGAAGCAGGGCACGGCGCGGGTGCGCGTGCAAGCCGTCGGCCGGGTTAAAGAGCGTTTCGTGCTCGCCAAGGCACAGACCACCGCCGAGGAGCGCAACGCCGTCACCGCGGCACCGCGAACCAAAGTCATGTCACAACCGCTTGAGGCGCCGGACCGTATTGAGAGCACACCGGCCGAACCTGCAGAGGCACAGCCTATCGCCACGGATGAACCGGCGGATGTGCAAACAAAATGGCAGCGCCAGGAAATTGCCAGGGCGCCGGTCAAGCCAACACAAATGTTTGTCCAAGCCGGTGCCTTTACAAATTGGGACAATGCCAAACGCCTGCAAAGCGAGTTGGGACGCTACGGCCAAGTGAAGATTCTGCCCATAAACGTCGATGGGCAGCAGTTCTATCGCGTGCGTATTGGACCAATGGGTACAGTGAACGAAGCTGATTCGGCGCTTGCCGGACTTATAAGCAACGGCAATGATCAAGCTAGGATTGTCGTTGAAACCTGTCCATGCTGAAATAGACCTGCCCATAGAAACCAAAGGGACGATTGTTCATGCGTATCAAGACCCGCCGATTATTTGATTTTTCAGCCCTGCTCGCCGCGATAGTCATGATGGCGGCCGGCGCCTCCTGGGCGGCGCCCATCGACACGCCGGCGGGCAATGCCTTTATGGTGGATTACGCCACCGGCGCGGTGCTTCTCGACAAGAACGCGGATGAGCCCATGCCGCCCGCATCCATGAGCAAATTGATGACCGTCTATATGGTGTTCGAGCGGCTGCGCAACGGCGGGCTTTCCCTGGATGATACTTTTCAGGTCAGCGAGAAGGCCTGGCGCATGGGCGGTTCCAAAATGTTCGTGCTCGTCGATACGCGGGTCAGCGTCGAAGACCTGCTGCGCGGCATCATCGTGCAATCCGGCAACGACGCCTGCATCGTTGTGGCGGAGGCCATGGGCGGCAGCGAGGCAGGGTTCGCCGACCAAATGAACGAGCGGGCCGCGGAACTGGGCATGACCACCAGTCACTTCACAAACGCCACCGGCTGGCCGGACCCGGGGCATTACATGTCGGCCAGGGATCTGGCCTTCTTGGCGCGCAGGATCATAAGTGAGTTCCCGGAGTACTATACCTACTTCGCCGAGACGAATTTTGCCTATAACGACATCAGTCAGCCGAACCGAAACCCCTTACTCTTCCGCAATGTTGGCGCCGATGGCCTCAAGACCGGCCACACCGAGGAATCCGGTTACGGGCTTGTGTCATCCGCCGTACGCAACGACCGCCGGATTATCCTGGTGGTCAATGGCCTCGGCAGCACCAAAGAGCGGGATCGGGAATCACAGCGCTTGCTCGATTGGGGCTTCCGCGAGTTCAACAATTACGCCCTGTTCACATCGGGCGAAGTGGTCAAGGACGCCGAGGTCTGGCTTGGGCAAGCCGGAACCGTTCCCCTGATATTGCCCCGAGACATTGAACTGACATTACGCCGCCAGGCGCGCCGCAAACTTGAGGTCAAATATTCCTACACCGGCCCGATTCCGGCGCCCGTTCGCGCCGGGCAGGAACTGGCGACGCTGCAAATCAGTGCGCCCGATTTCGGAACCATGACGGTGCCGCTTCTTGCCGGGCGTAGCGTAGAACGCCTGGGCTTCTTCGGTCGCCTTGGCGCTATCTTCAATCACCTGTTGTGGGGGACCAGCGAGAGATGATCGGCGGCGGCGTATGACGCGGGGCAAATTCATTACCCTCGAAGGCGGGGAGGGAACCGGCAAGTCGACGCAAATACCTTTACTCTGCAAATCGCTGGAGCAGGCCGGGTTCGATATTGTTGCGACGCGTGAGCCCGGCGGTACGCCGAGCGCCGAGGAAATCCGTCAACTGCTTGTCAATGGTGAGCCGGGCCGTTGGCAACCCCTGACCGAGGCCTTGCTGCATTCCGCCGCCCGGAACGAACACGTGGCCGAGTTGATCCGACCGGCGCTGGAATCCGGTCGTTGGGTTGTTTGCGACCGCTTTGCTGATTCAACCATGGCCTATCAAGGATGCGTTCAGGGAATCGGCGTGGAGGCCGTCGAGACCTTAACCCAGGCCGTGGCGGCTGATTGCCTGCCTGACCTAACCTTGATCCTTGACCTTGACCCCGCACAAGGCCTGGCGCGCGCCGGTAGCCGTAGCGAAAACGGCAACGAGGACCGCTACGAACGCATGGGCGATGACTTTCATCTGAAGCTGCGGCAGGCGTTTCTCGATATCGCCGCCAAGGAACCACAACGCTGCGCCGTGATTGACGCTTCCGGCGCGCCCGAGGACGTCCAGGCCATAATCTGGCAAACGGTTTGCCGGCATCTGGACATCGAAAGCTAAGCGCATGGCAGATCAGGAAGAAAACGCCATCACGCTCCCCCGCGAGAATATGCGGTTCAGCGGGCACGAGGCGGCCGAAGGCGTGGTGCTTGATGCCTGGCGCGAAGGCCGGATGCCCCATGCCTGGCTGATTACCGGGCCTGCCGGAATCGGCAAGGCCACCTTTGCTTACCGGATCGCGCGTTTTCTATTGATCCGTGGTGATGCCGGATCGGACCTGTTCGGCGGCGGTGACAATGGCGGCGCGCCCGACGGCCTGTCAATCGATGCGAGCGACCCTGTTGTGCCCCTGGTCGCCGCCGAAGGTCATCCCGACTTGTTTTGCCTGAGACGAACCATCGATCCCAAAACCAAGAAGATGCGCAAGGAGATTGCCGTCGATGACGTTCGCCGGCTGATCTCGTTCTTTTCTCTGACGGCGGACCGAGGCGGCTGGCGCATGGCCATCGTCGACCCGGCGGACGAATTGAATCGGCATTCCGCCAACGCGCTCTTGAAGGTGTTGGAGGAGCCGCCGCCGAGGAGCCTGCTGCTGCTGGTCAGTCAAGCGCCGGGGAAACTGCTGCCGACCATCCGTTCCCGTTGCCGGCGCTTACCCCTGCGCGCGCTGGAAGAACGCCAGGTATCGGCGGTCATTTCCGAACATCTGGAAGACGAGTGGAGTGACGACGACATCGCCGCGCTGGCGCGCTTTTCAGAGGGCAGCCCGGGCCGGGCTCTCGCTCTGGCGGAAGAGGGCGGGCTCGAGCTCTATCGGGATATCTTGGGTCTATTGGAGGGGCTGCCGTCCCTGGACGTTGTGCGCCTTCATACCCTGGCCGACCGGCTTGGCGGCCGAGGGGCGGAGACCACCTACACGGCGGCCTGCGGCCTCTTGCTGACGCTGGTCGAGCGCCTGGTGCGCACTACCGTGCGAGGTGAACCCGTGGCCGAGGCGGCGCCCGGCGAGGCAGCGCTAATGGGCCGTTTGGGCGCGGCGGCGGGCCTTGATCAATGGGTGGAGGTATGGGACAAAGCCACCCGGTTGATCGCCAGGGCAGGGGCCGTGAACCTGGACCGCAAGCAGGTCGTGCTTGAACTCTTCTTTTCCCTGGAAAAAGCCTCGCGCGGCGCGGCGGTCTAAGCGGCCCCGACAGCGGTCGAGAACACACGGAGACCTCAATGGCGGGACCTTCGCCCTATTACATCACGACGCCCATCTACTACGTGAACGACGTGCCCCACATCGGCCACGCCTACACGAGCGTGGCCTGCGATGTGCTGGCTCGTTTCAAGCGGCTCGACGGCTTCGACGTGATGTTCCTGACCGGCACCGACGAGCACGGCCAGAAGGTCGAAAAATCCGCCCGCGAAAAGGGCGTCGAGCCCATCGAACTTTGCAATCAGGTGTCGCAGAACTTTCGCGATCTGGCCGGACACCTGAACCTCAGTAACGATGCCTTCATCCGCACCACCGAGCCGCACCACCATGAGGCCTCCCGGGCCATTTGGAAGGCCATCCAGGAGAAAGGCGATATCTATCTGGATAGCTATGCCGGCTGGTATTCCGTGCGCGACGAAGCTTTCTGGGGCGAGGAAGAACTGACCGAGGGCACGGGCGAAAACGCCGGCGAGAAACTGGCGCCCAGCGGCGCGCCGGTGGAGTGGGTGGAAGAGCCGAGCTATTTCTTCCGTCTCTCCGACTGGCAGGACCGCCTGCTCGAGTTTTACGAAAAGAATCCTGATTTCGTTCTGCCCAAGACGCGCTTTAACGAGGTCAAGAGCTTCGTCAAGTCGGGGCTGCGGGACCTTTCCATCTCGCGCACCAGCTTCAAGTGGGGTGTGCCGGTGCCGGACGACGACGCCCACATCATGTACGTATGGCTCGACGCGCTGACCAACTACCTGACCGGCATCGGCTATCCGGACACGGACAGCGACACTTATCAGCGTTATTGGCCGGCGGACGTGCACGTGGTCGGCAAGGACATCATGCGCTTCCACGCGGTCTATTGGCCGGCGTTTCTGATGTCGGCGGGGCTTGAGCCGCCGAAGCGCGTCTTCGCCCATGGCTGGTGGACCGTGGAAGGCCAGAAGATGTCCAAGTCCCTGGGCAACGCCATCGATCCCGTGGCGCTGATCGAGGAATACGGGCTTGACCAGTACCGCTATTTCTTCATGCGCGAATTGCCCTTCGGCAAGGACGGGGATTTTTCGCGCCAGTCCATCATCCATCGCATCAACGGCGACCTTGCCAACGACTTCGGCAATCTGGCGCAAAGGTGCCTGTCCATGATCGCCAAGAACTGCGGCGGCGAAGTGCCGGAGCCGGGGGATCTGGCGGCAGCCGATGAGGAGTTCCTCGGGCGCATCGACGGTCTTTTGGCCACCGTGCGCGAGCATATGGACGCCCAGGCCATTCACCTGGCGCTCGGCGTCATTTGGGAAGGCATCGGCCTGGCCAACGGCTACTTCGCCGGTGAAGAGCCCTGGGCGCTCAAGAAAACCGACCCGGCGCGCATGGCAACGGTCTTGTACGTCACGGCGGAGGCTATCCGGCAACTGGCCATCCTGGCCCAGCCCGTTGTGCCCGACGCCGCCGCGCGCATGCTCGACCAACTGGCCGTGGCAGCCGACGCACGAGGTTTTGCCAGCCTCGGCGAGGTAGGGCGGCTTGCCGCCGGCGGCAGCCTTCCGGCACCCGAGGGCGTCTTCCCGCGCTACGTGGCGGATGAAGATAACGGCTAGCGGATGCTAGTTGACAGCCATTGCCATTTGGATTTTTCGGACTTCGCCGACAACATGGACGAGGTCATGGCGCGGGCGGAACGCGCCGGGGTCGGGCTAATGCTGACCATCGGCACCACGCTGGCCAGGTTCGATACCGTGCGGGCGATCGCCGAGAAATACGAGCGCGTCTATTGCTCGGTCGGTGTCCATCCCCACGAAGCCAAGGCCGAGCCGGACACAACCACGGAACAGTTGCTCGAACTGGCCGCGCATCCCAAGGTCGTGGGCATCGGCGAGAGCGGGCTCGACTACCATTACGAGCACAGCCCGCGCGAAGTGCAGAAATCGCTGTTCCGCGCCCACGCGGCGGCGGCGCGGCAAAGCGGGCTGCCGCTGATCGTGCACACGAGGGAGGCCGACGAGGACACGGCGGCCATTCTGGCGGACGAATTGGCGAAAGGGCCCTTCAAGGGACTCATACATTGCTTTAGCTCCGGCGCGCAACTCGCTGAAAACGCTGTGGAAATGGGCTTCTACATCTCACTTTCCGGGATTCTGACCTTCAACGCGGCAGGCGAATTGCGCGAAACCGCCGCCAAACTGCCCGTGGAGCGTTTGCTGGTGGAGACCGACGCGCCTTATCTGGCGCCGGTGCCAAAGCGTGGGAAATGCAACGAACCGGCCTTTGTCGCCCACACGGCGGCGCAACTGGCGAAGATTAAGGGCCTCACCCTGGACGAGACCGCGCTCCGTACAACGGAGAACTTCCTGACACTGTTCGATAAGGTGCCTGATCCCGGGACCGCGCCATGAAGGCGACCATCCTGGGCTGCGGCACCTCGGGCGGGGTGCCGCGGATCGGCAATGTATGGGGCTCGGTGGACCCCGAAAACCCCAAGAATCACCGGCTTCGGCCGTCTATCCTGATATCCGAGGGCGAGACCCGGATCCTCGTGGACAGTTCGCCGGATCTGCGCCAGCAGGGCCTGAGCGCCGGGATCGAGCGCCTGGATGCCGTGCTCTATACCCACGATCATTCCGATCATACCCATGGGATTGATGAGCTGCGCCTGCTGTCCTTCCTCATGGGTCGCAGCATCGACATCTATGCCGAGGCCGCGACCCTGGCGGATATCAAGCGGCGCTTCGATTTCGCCTTCGCCGTGGAGAGTGACTATTACCGGGCATATTTGACCGGACACGAGGTTTCCGGGCCCTTTGAGGTCTGCGGCCTGAAGATCACGCCATTTTCGCAAAACCATGGCGAAAGCCAGAGCACCGGGTACCGCGTGGGCGACCTGGCCTATTCCACGGATGTTCTGGACCTCCCGGAGGAGTCTTTTGCCGCGCTGGAAGGGGTAGGGGTCTGGATCGTCGACGCCTTGCAAATGAAGCCCCACCGCACCCATGCCCATCTCGCGCGCACCCTGGAATGGATCGAGCGCGTCAAGCCGCGCCGCGCCGTGCTTACGCACATGGCCTATGACATGGATTACGACACGCTGACCGAAACGCTGCCCGGAGGGGTGGAGCCGGCCTACGACGGGATGGTCATCGAGGTCTGACTACGCGACCGCGCTTTAACTCTTTGTTCCAAAACACTAGAATGATTGGGTTTCTTGGAATGGCGATTATCCGCCGTTTCTGGTGTATTTTATTTTACATAATATATATTATGCGTATCCGATAGATATCGTTCCCCGCCGCCGGCCGCGCGGAAATCACCCCCGAAAAAGTCCCTAAATAGCCTTGCCCCATCCCCACGGGAAACCCCGAAAAAAAAGGGACGGTTCCAAAGAACCGCCCCTTTCGTTTTGTCGAGGGCGCCGACCCCTGCCACGAGAATCGGCCCTCCTCTTGCCGCAGGTTACCCGTACGGCCCATCGCCAGGGCGTTGGAGCACCATCTGGATGAGCCCACTACGAGGTATGCTCTCGTTTTTTAGTGGTTTTGTTGCAACGCTCATTAGGTCTCCGTACCTGGGTTGGCGATTCCATTGACGCCGAGCTGAGAACCCCACAGGGAATCCCCGGCGCCGCACCCCTCAGACCAGTTGCCTGAAAACCTTCACATCCCCCACCAGAGAATCCGCTTGCGACCCCATACCCGCAAATCTCCCACTGACTTGGCGCATGTTGAGCTCAACCTCCAAGCCCGACCGGATGGCCGAATCCATGGCCTCCTGCAAACCGGCAAGCGCCGTGCAGACTTCATCGGCGCGCTTTTGATCACTGGCTTGTTTGCCCGCGCTGGCGCCGCCTGCTTCTGTTTGGCCCGAACTGAACTCCGGCTCGATCTCAGGCGGGACCAGCGCATCGCCGCGCGTTCGCGGGCCCACGGTCGGAAACAGGTGCGTGATTTCCGCTAATTTTTCGACTTGCCTTGCTGAGGTCTTCATGGTTTTACCCCTCCAATTTACTACTTGGGCCCCGCGCCGCAGACCTCGCGGAGCCAATACTACCCGGACCGAAGTCCGGACCCCTCGCTGCACCGGCGGATGAAAAGCCTGCCTCACCCATCGGCGCGGGAATAAAAATCCCCGCCGGATTTTGGCACTTCTGGCAATTCTTGCACCTATCAAGGTGCGTTTTGACTAGTCAACCTGCAGACGCGACGATTTGAGCACCAAAAACGGCGGAATTCAGCGATTCCCCATTCATCGGTATTCGGCTTCTTTGTCGCCGAAAATCCCAATATTACCTGAATGGGGCTCCTCAGTTTGTGATTTGAGGATTCTAGGCAACCAAAAACCGTCCGATTGCCCGACTTTTCGTTGCGTTGAATGGCAGTTCTTCTAGGTTTGAGAGCGCGAAATACTTTCCGCCCTTAACGATTTCTTCAACAACTGTGTCCTAGGATTCCACCTTACGAGGAGCAATAGGATTCGATGGCAAAGCAACAGCAGGAAAGCCTCAAGGGCCCTCTCGTTTGGGCCTGCGTGATCTTCGTTGGCGTGATGGTCCTCGGCTATTTCTGGACCGACATTCTCGGCGCCATATAGCCGCGCCCCCGGCCCCGGTCGGATCAAACTTCGAGCGCCCTCCCACTCTTGGGATCTCTCTCCGTCCTGAACCGTTGATCATCAAGGTCTCAAGCCCCTACACTGGCTCTTTCGCGGCGTCTCAGTGCGCCGGTTCACGGGAGTCACCTCATGCGCTTTCTCATCGCCCTCCTCCTGCCATTTGTGCTGTTCTTTACCATCGGCCGGCCGATTTCAGGCATCATCTGCCTGATCCTGTGGCTTACCGTTGTGGGTTGGCTGCCCGCCGCCCTTTGGGCCATATATGCACTCACCCGATACGACAACGACAAGAAGCTGGAGGAGCTCAAAAATGCCGACCGATGAGCCGGCGAAGAAGCCGCTCATACCGAAGTTCATCAGCCGGAACATCGTCAAGCTGGCGGTGTGGTCCCTTGTGATCGGGCTGGCGCTGAGCTTTCTCAATATCCACCCGCGCGACGTCATCAAAAGCCTCGGCAGCTATGCCCAGGGAGCTGTGGACTGGGCTCTCTCGGCCTTCGAATGGGCCCTTGGCTACATCATTCTGGGCGCCGTCGTTGTAGTGCCTATCTGGCTGTTGGCCGTGGGCTGGCGCAAACTGCGCGGAAAGAATTAGGTGAGCACGACAGGACCGGGAGAGACCGCGCGGCTGCTGGAGCTCATGCGCCGCCTGCGCGACCCCGAGGGCGGCTGCCCCTGGGACGTGGAGCAGACCTTCGAAACCATTGCCCCCTACACCGTCGAGGAAGCCTACGAGGTGGCGGATGCCATCCGCAGCGGCGACATGAGCGGGCTCAAGGACGAATTGGGCGACCTCTTGTTCCAGGTGGTGTTCCACGCCCGCATGGCCGAGGAAGCCGGGCAGTTCAACTTCGACGACGTGGTGGACGGCGCCATCGACAAAATGACCCGCCGCCACCCCCATGTCTTTGGCGAGGCCAAGGTGGCGGATTCGGCGGCGCAGACGCGCGCTTGGGAACAGTACAAGGCCGACGAACGCGCCCGGCAAGGCGGCAAGGAAACGCGCGAAAGTCTGTTGGATGGTATTATCGCCGGCTTGCCCGCAATGACCCGGGCCGTGAAATTGCAAAAGCGCGCCGCGCGGGTGGGTTATGATTGGCCCACGGTTGAAGAAATAATGGGCAAAATCCAGGAGGAATGCGTCGAACTAGGGAGGGAGATCGCGGAACTCGGGAAAACAACGGGAGCCGACGGCGCCCGCGCCCGGGCGGCGGAGGAACTGGGCGATCTGCTGTTTGTCTGCGCCAATCTGGCGCGGCGGCTGGATCTCGACCCGGATACCGTGGTCGCCGGAGCCAACGCCAAGTTCGTGCGCCGCTTTGGCCACATCGAAAAGGGCATCAAGGCCCTGGGCAAGACAATGGAGGACGCCACCCTCGAAGAGATGGAAACCCTCTGGGACGAAGCAAAAGAAATGGAGAATGAAAAATGAAGCGGGATTACATAAAGGAATTCGACCACACGGACCCTGATTACATGCACAGTTGGCCCGTGGTGAACGAGGAACTTCGCGCCAAGTGCCCGGTCACGCATACCGACGCTTACGGCGGCTTTTGGGTTTTCTCGAAGGCGGACGACGTTGCCTCCATCTTCCGCGACCCGGACACGTTCATTTCCAGCAAGGGCATTACCATCCCCAACATCGGCAATCCGGTAAAGGCCATCCCGACGGAATCGGACGGCGACCTGCACGTGGCCTACCGCAACATCCTGTTGCCCTGGCTGGACAGCCGCGCCGTGGCCAAGCGGGAGGGCGAACTCCGCACGCTCACCAATCTGGTGATCGATGAATTCGCCGCCAAGGGAGAATGCGAATTCATTCACGAATTCGCCCATCCCCTGCCCGCCCGGGTCATCGCCGCGATCATGGGGCTGCCGGACACCGATTGGCAGTTCCTGCGCGACACGTTTTACCAGGCGTTGATAACCGCCATGTCCGGTGACATGGAGGCCAACGCCAAGGCTTGGGGCGCCTTGACCGGCTACCTCATGGCCCAGGCCGAGGATCGCAAGCAGAACCCCAAGGACGATCTGATCACGGCTTTTGTCCAGGCCAAGGTCGGCGACCGCGACATTAACGAGGATGAGTTAAAGTCGTTGTTGTTCGTAGCCTTGACCGCCGGCCAGGACACTACCCAGAACACCATCGGTAACCTCATGCATCACCTGGCCGCCAACCCCGCCGAGAAGCAGCGGCTGTTGGATGACCCGTCGCTGATCCCCGGCGCTATAGAAGAGAGCCTCCGCTGGGAAGCGCCGCTGCATACCGTGGGCCGCACCTGCGCCAGGGACTCGCTCGTCGGCGGACAGGAAATCAAGGAGGGCGAACGCGTGGCCATGCTGGTGGCCTCGGCCAACCGCGACGAAGACCGCTACGACAAAGCCGACGAATTCATCCTCGACCGCAAGGTGAAGAATCACTTTGCCTTCGGCCACGGCGTTCATCTGTGCGCGGGCGTGCACCTGGCGCGGCTGGAAATGAAGATTATCTTCGAGGAGTTACTGCGCCGCATCCCCGACTTTGAACTGGCGGGCGAGATCGAACGCATCTTTCCCATCGGGCTGACCTACGGCGTGGCGAAATTGCCGCTGAAATTCACGCCGGAGGGGTAACGCCGGTTAGAGGAATTCAGCGGGGATCGGCATGTTCTCGGTCTCCCGGTCCCAGATAATACTCACGCACCACCAGTAACCATGATCCAAGATAAACTGCATGGCGTTGATGCCGCGCGCCCGGACCTCGCCGTTGGCGAGAGACTCAAACGTACAGAAGGCCTGGGCCATGCCGCCGAACCGGTCAACGCGCTGCCACAGGCCCCATTCGCGAAAGGCGGTGAGGCTGCCGGCGGCCCGGGCTTTTTCGAAACCACCGGTAAATCCCGCGACGTCGGTGAAACGAAACCCGCCCGGAGTCACGGCGCCCATTCGAGCGCCGGGATAGAACAAACCTTTGAAGTGCGCCCAGTTGGGCGGGTTATCCGGGCCAAATTCAACGGCCTTGTACACCGCCTCGATCAAAGCTTCCGGTGAGGCTAAGTCCGCCACGTTCACATCCGGCACCGGGACGGCTGCCCCCTCCTCCGCGCCCTCTACCGCACCCAATGACGCGCCACCAACTAGTGCCGCCCCGGCCGAGGCCATTACAGCACTACGCAAGAATTGGCGTCGCGTGGCGTGAATGTCCTGGATCATTTTTTCGTGGGTCATATGTGGTTGCTCCCAAAGATCGCAGGTGCCCCTACCCCGCAAATCTCTTCTTAAACCTCTCCACGTCCGCCGGGTCGAGGCGGACTTCAACCCGGGCGTGGCAATCGCCGCCGTCGGTTTGGCCGATGACCTCGCCGTGCTTGTGAAGCCAGGCCATTGCGGCGCCGTCGGCGTGGGGCACGTCCAGGGTCACGAGTTCGCGACCGCTGGCGAGGCGACCATCAAGCAGCGCCAGGAAATCATCAACACCCTGCCCGCTCGTTGCCGACACCGCGACAACGTCGTCGCGCCGCGCCGCCCTGTTCAGCACAACGCCGCGCGCTTCATCATCCAGCAGGTCGATCTTGTTCCAGACCTCGACAATGTTCGCGGTGGCGCAGTCGATACCCAGGCCAGTCAAAACCTTGTCCACGTCCTTGGCCTGGGCGTCAGTCTCGGCGGCGGCGATATCGCGCACGTGCACGATCAGGCTGGCTTCCAGAACTTCTTCCAAGGTCGCGCGAAAGGCGGCGATCAGATGGGTGGGCAGGTCGGAAATAAATCCCACCGTGTCGGAGAGCACGGCCTGCTGGCCCGTGGGCAGCTCGAGGCCGCGCATGGTCGGGTCCAAGGTGGCGAACAGCAAATCCTCGGCGAACACATCCGCCCGGGTCAGCCGGTTAAACAGGGTCGACTTGCCGGCATTGGTATAGCCGACCAGGGCCGCCACCGGATACGGCACCTTCTGGCGGCTGCGCCGTTGCAGGGCGCGGGTCTTTTGCACCGTCGCCAGTTCGCGTTTCAATTTCGTAATGCGCTCGGCCAATAGCCGCCGGTCGGCCTCGATCTGGCGCTCGCCCGGCCCGCCCATAAACCCGAAACCGCCGCGCTGGCGTTCCAAGTGCGTCCACGACCGCACCAGGCGGCTGCGCTGGTAACTCAAGTGCGCCAGCTCGACCTGCAAGGTGCCTTCCCGGGTGCGGGCGCGCTCGCCGAATATCTCCAGGATCAATCCCTCGCGGTCGATCACCTTGGCCTTCCAGGCGGTCTCCAGGTTGCGCTGCTGCACCGGCGTGAGCGCCGCGTCGACCACCACCAGTTCAATCCCGGCGTTGGCGATGAACTGCCCCAGCTCCGCGACCTTGCCCTTGCCGAGCAAGGTGCCGGGGCGGCGCGAGGCCAGAGCCAGGCATTCCCGGTGGGCGATGGTCAGGCCGATGG
>CAYOOG010000051.1:0-15897 GCA_964405515.1 uncultured Alphaproteobacteria bacterium
CGACTGGGTCACCAACGTGGAGAATACGTTTTACATTATCGGCACCGCCGCCGGACCCCATCCCTATCCGGAGCTGGTGCGCGACTTTCAATCGGTCATCGGCCGTGAGGTGCGCGAGCAGATCATGGCCGCCGAAGGCCGCCTTCCTGATAGTCTGGTGGCCTGCATCGGCGGCGGCTCCAACGCCATCGGCTTGTTTCATCCGTTCCTCGACGACTCCGGCATCGCCATGGTCGCGGTGGAAGCGGCTGGGCTGGGACTGGAGAGCGGCAAGCACGCCGCCTCGATCGCCGCGGGCACACCGGGTGTCCTGCACGGCAACCGGACCTTCCTCCTGCAGGACGACGACGGCCAGATTACCGAGGCCCATTCCATTTCCGCCGGCCTTGATTATCCGGGCATTGGGCCGGAACACGCCTGGCTGCACGAAACCGGCCGCGTCACCTACGTGCCGGTAACCGATGCGGCGGCATTGGAGGCGTTTCAACTTTGCGCCAGGCTGGAAGGCATCCTTCCCGCCCTGGAGCCGGCCCACGCGCTCGCCCACGTGATAGAGACGGCGGCGGAACTTGGCCCCAACCATTTGCTGGTCATGAACATGTGCGGCCGCGGCGACAAGGATGTCTTTACCGTGGCCGAGGCCTTGGGGGTAGAGCTGTGAGCGGCGCCGGTGGCAGGTTGCGTATCGACCAGCGCTTCGAAGGCTTGCGAGAGGCCGGGCGCGCCGGGCTGGTGACATTCCTAACCGCCGGCGACCCCAGCCACGAGGCCTGCCTTGAATTGCTCTTGGCCCTGCCGCAGGCCGGAGCCGACGTTATCGAGCTGGGCATGCCCTTCAGCGATCCCATGGCCGACGGCCCGACTATTCAGGCGGCGTCCGAGCGTGCACTTGCCGCCGGGGCCAGCATGAAACGCACTCTTGAATTGCTTGAGAGGTTTCGCCGGAACGACCAGGAAACGCCGGTCATCTTGATGGGCTACTTCAACCCCATACACGCCTACGGCGTTGAAGCCTTTGTCGCCGACGCCGGGGCCGCCGGGGCCGACGGATTAATTGTCGTCGACCTGCCGCCGGAGGAAGACGCACAGTTGCGCACCGCCGCCGTGTCGGACGGCATGGCGCTTATCCGCCTGGCAACGCCGACCACGGACGACAGCCGTCTTCCTGTCGTCTTGAAGGACGCCAGCGGATTCATCTATTACGTCTCGACCACGGGCGTTACCGGCGCCGGCAGCGGCGAACAGGTCGCCGTGGCATCGGCGGTTGCGCGCATAAAATCCCATACGGATTTGCCGGTAGCCGTTGGTTTTGGTATCAAGACGCCGGACGGGGCCAGGGCCGTGGCAGCGGCGGCGGACGCGGTTGTCGTCGGCTCGGCTATTGTCGAGCGGATCGGCCGGGGAGACGCCGAGGCGCTGCCCGCGACCATCGAATTTATCAAGACCCTGGCCACGGCCGTACGGGCCGGTAAAGGATAGGATCATGGATTGGCTCAAAAAGATTCGGCCCAAAATCAAGGCGCTCCTGAAAAGCGGCAAGGGTGAGAGCGACGACCCCTGGTACAAGTGCAAGAAGTGCGACCAGACCACCTTCATGGAGGAATTCAAGGCCAAGCAGCGGGTTTGCCCCCATTGCGACCATCATGCCAGGCTCGGGCCGGATGAGCGTTTCGAAGGACTTTTCGACGGCGGCGCGCACGACGAGATCGAGGTGCCGGACGTTGTCGCCGACCCGTTGAAATTTCGCGACGAAAGGAAATACACCGAGCGGCTGAAGACAGCTCGCGACAAGGTCAAACGTCCCGACGCCATCGCCGTGGCACGGGGCACTGTCGGCGGAATCGGTACGGTCATCGCGGTGCAGGATTTTGCCTTCATGGGCGGGTCCCTGGGGCTGGCCGCCGGTGAGGCGCTGGTCGTGGCGGCCCGCACCGCCGTTGACGAAGGCCGCGCCTTGATCATTGTTTCCGCCGCCGGCGGCGCCCGCATGCAGGAAGGGATTTTGTCGCTCATGCAAATGCCGCGTAGCACAGTGGCGGTGCAAATGGTACGCGAGGCGGGCCTGCCCTATATCGTCATTATCGCCGACCCGACGACCGGCGGCGTCACCGCGTCCTACGCCATGTTGGGTGATGTAGCCATCGCCGAGCCCGGCGCGCTCATCGGCTTTGCCGGGCAGCGGGTGATTCAAAACACCATCGGCGAGGAACTGCCCGAAGGCTTCCAGCGGGCGGAGTACCTTTTGGAGCACGGCATGGTCGACATGGTCGTGCACCGCCATGAATTGCGCGAGACCTTGGTCCGCATCCTTGCTCTCTTGATGAAGCGCGAGACCAAGGCCGAGACCGAGCTGGCGACTGCGTAATCCCCGCGGCCATGGACCAGCGATTAAGCTTTGACCCAGGCGTCCGCAGCGACGTCATCCTGGAAAAGCTTTCACGGCTGCACCCCAAGATCATTGATCTGTCCCTGGACCGGGTTGAGGGCTTACTCGAAGAATTGGGTAACCCGCAACTTTCCCTGCCGCCCGTTGTTCATGTGGCCGGAACGAATGGCAAGGGTTCGACCATCGCGTTTATGCGCGCCATCCTGGAGGCCGCCGGATATGCCGTGCACGCCTACACCTCCCCGCATTTGATTCACTACCGGGAGCGTATCCTGTTGGCGGGCGAACCGATCGCCGAGGACGCCCTGGTCGGACTACTGGAGGAATGCGAGGACGCCAATAAGGGCCGGCCCATCACCGAATTCGAAGTCGGCACCGTGGCTGCGTTCCTCGCCTTTTCCCGCACCCCCGCCGATGTTCTACTGTTGGAAGTGGGATTGGGTGGACGCTTCGACGCGACCAACGTGTTTGCCCAACCGGCCTTGTCAATCATAACCCCGGTAAGCATCGACCATCAGCACTACCTGGGCGA
This sequence comes from uncultured Alphaproteobacteria bacterium, assembly GCA_964405515.1. Classification (GTDB taxonomy): domain Bacteria; phylum Pseudomonadota; class Alphaproteobacteria; order JAPYRI01; family JAPYRI01; genus CAYOOG01. Next base: position 2,919 of record CAYOOG010000051.1, read on the forward strand.
TGACTTGAAATCCATCGCCTTCGAGAAGGCCGGTATTCTCAAGGAAGACACACCCGCCATCATAGGGTTGCAAGAGTCTGAAACGCTTGCAGTGATCGAGGCCCGCGCCCGAGACCTCGGCGCCGCCCTGAGCTTGGCCGGACGCGAATGGTCGGTCATGGAAAGCAACTCGGGCATTACATTTCGGGACCAATCGGGGGAACAGGAACTGCCCTTGCCAAATCTGGCCGGTGCGCATCAGGTGGACAACGCCGGGGTTGCCCTGGCGGCGCTGGCCGCTTTGCCGCAATTTGATGTAAAGCAAGACGCAAGAGCGCTTGGCTTGCGACGTGCCCAATGGCCGGCGCGCCTACAGCGGCTCGAACGTGGCGCGCTTGGCCGGCGGTTGCCTGAGGGGGCTGAGCTTTGGCTCGATGGCGGGCACAATCCGGCGGCGGGCGCAGCGTTGGCAAACGCCATGGCGGACATGGCTGAAACGCGCCCGCTCTATTTGGTTGTCGGTATGCTGGCGAATAAGGACGCCCGTGGATTCCTGGAGCCGCTCGCCAAAAAGGCTGCGGGGCTTATTGCCCTGCCCGTGCCCGGCGGGTCGGCATGCCTGGCGCCCGGGGAGTTGGCGGGTGCAGCACGGGATTTATGCGTCGAATGCTCCACCGCCAATGATATCGCAGAAGCCCTAGATAAGATCGCGGCTGAAAGTCATGCCGCGCCGCCACGCGTGCTGATTTGCGGCTCGCTCTATTTGGCGGGCGCTGTCTTACGCGAAAATGAAAAATAAGTTCTAGATCGAGGCCTGAATCCACTCGACGATCTTGCTCTTGGGCAAGGCACCGACCTTCATGGCCGCCACTTCACCATCCTTAAACAAAATCAGCGTCGGGATTCCGCGCACGCCATACTTTGACGGCGTGCCCGGGTTGTCGTCGATGTTGACCTTTGCAATGGTCAGGGAGCCGTTCATTTCCGCCCCGATTTCCTCGAGCGCGGGACCGATCTGCTTACAGGGCCCGCACCATTCCGCCCAAAAATCCACCAGTACCGGTGTTTCGGACTTGAGGACATCGTTTTTAAAAGAAGCATCTGATACGGCGGTCGTGGTCATAAAAATCACCCTAAAACATTCAGGTCAAAACTTACGCCGCAATAATTGAAACGGCCCAAGTCAAACAACAGAACTTCAATGTAGGGAGCGCCGGGTGCAGGGTCAAGCAATGCCCACGGGACTGTTAACACGGGCGCGAAAATTTACCTCAGGGGCCGGTCGAGAAGTGCGTCGGGCAGTGCCATGAGGCTGGGGCCCTCGGTCCAGAGAATAGCGCAGCGCACGGGCCGGTCGGGAAAGATGCGAACGAGCAGCGCCCGGTAGGCTGCCAGTTGATTCAAATATATCTCCGGCACGCCGTCCGCATTGAGCGGTGGCCGGCGGTTGGTTTTGTAATCGAGAACCAGAACCTCGTCGTCCTTGACCACCAGTCGATCGACAAGGCCGCTGACCACATGGCCATCCACAATACCGGCAAGAGGTGCCTCGGCCAGACTGCCGGACCCAAACAGCGGCGCAAAATCGGGATGCTCAAGCACCGCCAAAGTCTCGTCCAATATACCCTCTCGCATCTCGGATGTTAGATCGCGTCCGGCCTTTTCAAGATAGGCCCGGGCGGCCTGCCCTTGGTCGTCGGGCGACAGGCCGGGGAGGATTTCCAACAGCCGGTGCACATGCTGGCCGCGGGCGAGGGCCGCACCATCAACTACTTCGCCAACGCCCGCGCCAACGAACGGGCTGAGCACGGCCGGCTCCGAGCCCTTCGGGCGCGACGGCGTCAATGGCTTCGGGGGATCGGCTTCGGCGGGGGCGGGCGCTTCGGCCCAAGCCGGGAGTTCGCCCACCGCCACGGGCTCGGTGCGCGGCGCGGTGGTTTCCGGTTGCGCCGTCTGGGCGTTGGCGAACCGCCGGATATCACCGAGTTCTCCCGGCAGGTCCTCGACTTCGGGCAGGCGGCTGAAAGCAGCTTCCACCAGATCGTACCAGCAACCATCGGCGCGGCCCCGGCTGGTCTCCCACCCGCAAACATAAAGCCGGTCCCGGGCTCTGGTGAGCGCCACGTAGAGCAGCCGCCGGTATTCCTGGTCGTCCTGCAGATCCGCCGCCGCCCGCGCCAAGGCACAAGCGCCGGCCTTGTCCGCGCCGGCTACGAGCCAGACGAAAAGCCCCTGGTCCGCCGCCGCTTGCCCGGAGCCCCCAAGGGAAAGAAGACTGGGCCGAATACCCGGAGTCTGGGTGGTGTCGGGCAGGATGACGATGGGTGCCTGCAAGCCCTTGGCGCCGTGCACGGTCATAACGCGCACCTCGTCGCCACCCTGCTCCATATCACGCTTGACCTCGGTTTCGGCGGCGGCGATCCAGTGGAGGAAGCCTTCAAGGCTGGGTGCGGCGTGACGCCCGTAGTCAAGGGCCAAGTCGAGAAACTCGTTGATGGCGTCCTCGGCCTCCGGCCCCAGCCTTGCCAGCAGGCGCCGCCGCCCGCCGTCGATTCCCGAAACATTGCCTCCGAGAAGGCCGGCAAAAAATTCGTAAGGAGCCGAGAAATCGGCCTCACCCATCAGTTTTGCAAGTTCGTCGTGGGCCCGGGCGAAGCGTTCGCCCGTCTCCCGCGCCACCCCCAGCGCCCGCCACAGTGTACCGTCCCGCTCATAAGCCAATTGAAACAGATCGTCGTCATCAAGCCCGAACAGAGGCCCCTTCAGGACCACCGCCAGATTGAGATCGTCGCCCGGCAGAAGCATGAAGCGTCCAAGCGCTATCAGGTCCATGACCCCCAGTTGCTCGGTCAGCATCATGCGGTCGGCCCCGGCCACGGGAACGCCCTGCTGCTTGAGCGCCCTCACCAGTTGCCCGGCGAAGGTGCCGCGGCGGCGGAGCAGAACCAGTACGTCACCGGGCCGCACCGTGCGATCCTGGGCGTCCAACCGCTCGGCGCCGATCCAGCCTTTGATGGTGCGCGCAATATGCCGTGCCAGCAAGGCGCTGGCGCTGGCCACGTCGCGCTGTTCCACCGGAAGCGTCCAGGGGCCGTCATCGTCCCGGGCCTCGGTTTTGAACAGGGGCCAAAGTTCCACCAGTCCGGCCTGACCGGCGCGGTGGGCGACGTGCCGCACCGGCTCATCCTCCAGGGTCAAGCCGTCGCGGGCATCGGGCGCGGCAAAAACTTCGTCCACCAATCTCAGGACGGATTCGGTCGAGCGAAAGGACAAGTCCAGGGGGATGGGCCCAAAGGGCACTTCGGCTTCCTTGGCGCGGGCACGGAAGTGCTCGCGCATGGCGCCGAAGGATTGCGGGTCGGCACCCTGGAAACTAAAAATGGATTGCTTCAAGTCGCCCACGGCGAACACCGTGCGGTTCTCCTCGCGCGCGCCGAGCCCGGTAAAAAATTCTTCGGCGAGAGCCGCAATCACCTGCCACTGTTCGGGGCTGGTGTCCTGGGCCTCGTCTATCAAGATATGATCAAGGCCGCCGTCAAGCTTGTAGAGCACCCAGGGCGCCACGCCGGGCCGGAGCAGAAGATCGCGGGTCGCCAAAATCAGATCGTCATAGTCGAGCATGGCATGGCGAAGCTTGGCGGCGCGAAAAGCCTCTTCCACCGTACCGCCCAAAACCAGAAGCGCCTCTGTCGCCTCGGCCGCCGTCACGACCTTCTGCCGCGCCGCCAGCTCGGCAAGGCGCTGAGCCTCGGCATCTAGGGCCTCGGCTTCTGCGGGAAACTTCTCCCGCACGGGCTTGGTCATGAAGGTGGCGCGGGGCTCGTCCTTCTTGGTAAGGAAAACCGCAGCATAGACCGCCAGACCGGCCGACCTATTGTCCGGGACCGCCAGCCAATCGGCGATAGCCTGCCCCCTTTTCACGTCGGTTTTTGATTTGCTGTCGATCAGCGCGGCGGCGGCGGCGCGCAAGCCGGCCTCGTCGAAGTTGGCGCCATCCACGGCAGCGGCGGCAAGGGATTCCTCATTGTCTTCAGGCGTCAGGCCGAGCCCCGCGCGCAGCGCCGCCTTCAATTGATCGGGGCCGCCGTGGCGCGTGAGCAGATCGTGCAGGGCGCCACGCCTGGCGGCGAATTCCGTGAGCAATTTTTGAAAACCGAATTCCCCGCTTTGGCGCAACACTGTATCCAAGGCCCCGGCCAGAACGGGGTCGTCTCCGCTGGCAACGCGGGCCAACACGGTCTCGACCGCATCGGCCATAAGTTCAGCGCTGCTGCGTTCGTCCATGACCTGGAAATTGGTGGGCAAATCAGCTTCGAGCGGAAAGCGCCCCAGCAAAGATTGGCAAAAGGCGTGGATGGTTTGAATCTTGAGCCCACCGGGCACGTCCAGGACCCGCGCGAACAATTGCCGCGCCAGATCCAGGTCGTCTTCACCGGGCGCGGCCTCGCATAACTGTTCCAACTCCACCGCCAATTCGCTGTCGGCCATGGTTGCCCACAGGCCAAGGCTTTCATGCAAGCGATTGGCCATCTCCGCCGCCGCCGCGCGGGTGAAGGTCAGGCACAGGATCTTTCCCGGTTCGCTCCCCGCCAGCATCAGCCGGAGCATGCGGTTGGTCAGCACGTGGGTCTTGCCGGTGCCCGCCGAGGCCGCAACCCAGACCGAGGCCTCCGGGTTGACCGCGGCCTGTTGCTGATGATCAACGACGCGGGCGCTCATGAGTCCGACCATTCCTTGACGCGCGCCAGATGGTCGTAGTCGCCCCAAGCGGCTTGTTCTGGCCGGGGTCGCGCAAGGTAGGGCGTGGACAGCTCATCAAAACGCGCGACCAGCGCGGCCAGACCCGCCCAGGCTTCCTCGGCCAACTGGTCAATTTCCTCGGGCCTTATGGCCGTGACCTCGCCTCCCTCGCCGCGGCCGCTCAAGCGCCAGAAGGCGAGATAGCCGACATCGGTCGCCGCCACCTCCGGGAAGGCGCCTCGCCGGGCCATGGCCGCTTCCAGCGGCAGTTGCGGCGCGAAGCCGGCACGCAGAATCTTGAAACTGGGCGGCGCACCGGTCTTGTAGTCGATGATCGCCAGCTCGCCGCCCTGTAGACCATCAATACGGTCTGCAGTCGCGCTCAGGGTAAATTCGCCGTCCGGGGCATCGAAGGTGATGCTGCCCTTGTGCTCCAATTTGAGTGGCAAGGCGGTTTGCCGCCAGATGCGCTCGTGGCCAACAAACCAGGCCGCCAGAGCCCGGAAGCGGGGCCACCAGAAAGCCCGCACCGTCGGCAGGTGTGCGAACTGTTCGGCAAAGACCTGCTCACCCATGGCCATGAGCCGCGCCAGATTATCCGCCTCACTGTCGTCGTATTCGCGGATAAAATGCTCAAGGATGTGATGAATGAAGGTGCCGCGATCGGCCGCGCCCGGATCGGCATCAAGGGGCTCCAAGGGCTTCAGACCCAAGATGTGCTTGGCAAAAATGCTGTAGGGATCGCGCATCCAGGTCTCGACCCCGGTGACCGACAAGCGCCTTGGCCGCCCCGCCAGGGGCGGCTTCGGCTGCGGGGCGGCAATGGGCGTCACCACCGAGGGGGCGTCAAGCCTGCCCTGCCAGCCGCACCAGGGGCCACTTTTGATTTGCGCCGCGGCGGCCTCGCCAATCAGGGTCTCGAGGCGCAGCAGCCAGCGCGAAGGCACCGTGGGACTGCCGCCTGACTTCCCGGATCGCGTCAGCACCACCCGGGGCGCAGCGGCGGCCTGGGCAAAATCGTGGGCCGCAAGTCCGACCCGGCGTTCCGGCGACGGCAGGCCGAGGGCCTTACGCATGGGCCGGTTCAGCCAGGGGCCGGTGTCGGCCTCCGCCGGCCAGACGCCCTCGTTAAGGCCGCCCAGGATGATCAGATCGGCCTGCTGCAGGCGGGCTTCCAGGGGGCCCCAGATATGCAGGCGGGGGTGGCGGCCGTAACGCGGCCGCACCTGACGGCCGACCATCAGCACCTCGAGGAGGGCCGGATACTCGCGCGGCGCCATAACCAAATCGCCCCCGGCCTGGATCAGCTCCCGAAGAAACAGCGCCAGCTCTTCGCCGGCCTCACCGGCCCAAAGACGCTCCGGCCCGGTATTCTGATCAGTGGCCGCCAGCCATTCGGCGAACTGCCCATGGGCCGCCAGCAGCGCCGCCAGAGACGCTTCATTGCCGTCCATAAGCTCGGACAGGGGCGCCGCCCCTAGGCCATCGAGCCAGGCCAGTGTCTTCTCATGGGCGGCCTTGCTATTCGTCTCCGTGTCGGCGTAAGCGGCGCGCAGCCCATCAAGTCCCGCCGGGGGCCGAGGCCCCCTAAGCACGGCTCTTTCCAGCGCCCGCACCTGGGCACGGAATTCCGTCGCCGCTTGCCCACCGGCCGCCAGGGGGTGCTTCAAGGCGGCCAGCAGCGGCACCGGCGCCGCGCCCGAGGCCACCAGTTCCGCCGACAATCTCAAGAGCACGGCGGGGGTTGTCTCGGCCAGGGGTTGACCGGCGGAATCATCCACGGCCACGCCCCAGCGCGCCAGATCCACGGCCACCCGGCGAGCCAGGCCGCGATCCGGCGTAATCAGGGCCGCCGTCTTCGCCGGTGTTTCGAGCACTTCGCGCATCATCAGGGCAATGGCCCCGGCTTCCTGCGCCACATTGCCGGCTTCCGCCAGTTCGAGGCCCTCGAGCCCCGGCTCCAGGGGCAGATCACGCCCGCGCCAGGCCCCGGTGGCCGAGGCCGGACGCAGAGCCTCGTTGAGCACCCTCCGGCGCGCAGGGCTGGATTCCATCGCCTCCGCGAATGGCCAGGCCGTTACTTCGTCCCGCTCCACGCTGATGCGTTCCAGCAGCTGTTTCATGCCGAATTGCGGGTGGGTCTCCTCCAACACCTGCCAATCGGCCTCGTCCATGTCCAGATCCAGGCCCGGCAGCACCACAGCGCCTTCATCGAGCCGCGCCACCACCCCTAGAAGCCGTGCCGTGGCCGGGATGCTGCCGGTGGACCCTGCGGCGATGATCGGTCCCGGATGCGGGCTCTGCTCAAGCTGCCGGGCTTGCGCCTCCAGCAGGGCGTTGCGCCGCGCTGTCAGGTCCATTTCGCCCCTTTCAGCCAAGATATCCGGCCAGGCCTGGGTGACAATGGCAAGGAATTCGACGGTTTTCTGCCAATGCTCGGCATGGTCCGCGGGCACCAGATCCGCAAGGCCGTCAAAGGACAGTCCCTCGGATTGCACCTGATCGAGCAAGTCGCCCAAATCGGCCGCCAGGCCCGCCGCCTGCACCCTGTTATCCGGCCCAAGCGGATTGGCGAGGATCAACTGGGTGAGCAAGAGCTGGCGCTCTAAGGACGATATGGCGGGGGGCAGCTCCGCGTCCGCCGCCGCCGCGCCGCCGCTCAAAGCCAATTCCGCCTCGTCCACATCACCGATGGCGCGCGCCGGTGGCAGAAGTTGCGGCGTCCCCCCGGAAAGGCGCAGGAACGCTTCGCCCAGGCCCCGCGTTGCGCGGCGCGTGGGCAACAGGACCGTCACCCGCGCCAGGCCCAGGGGCTCGCCCCCGTGGCGCTCCACAAGCCCAGCCGCCAGGGCGTCCAGAAAGGGCAGACCAGCGGCGATGGTGAAAACTGTGGGAGATTTGGCCATGGGCTCGGCTGACAGGAAATAATCAGCCATAGCCTAACGGAATGTTGCCGCCGCGTCAGTCCTCGGTCAGGGCTTCCTCAACCGCCCGCAAACCGTCCGGCGACCCCACATGGTACCAGGTGCCGTCGTGGCGCACCCCATGGAGCCGCCCGGCTTCCTGGGCGCGATCCCAGAGCCGTACCAGGGAAAACGCACCCGGCGGGCAATCAACGAACAGCCTCGGATGGGTGATGTGAATGCTGGCGTAAACAAAGGGTGCCACCGCTTGCTCCTCGCGGCGCATCAGGCGCCCGGCCGCATTCAGGTTGTAGTCGCCCCGGCCCCGGTAGCCGACCGCCTCGCCGGTCGACGCCATGAGCAAGAGCGCGTCCATGTCGTCGTCCCGCCAGGCCCGGCTGAGTTGTTCCAGCGTCGGCGTCAGGCCGTCCCGCCATAGGACCTTGGCATTGATGACGTAAAACGGCTCGGCCGCAAAATGATCCAAGGCCTTGGCGACGCCACCGCCGGTCTCCAACAGCCCCGACGTCTCATCGGAAAAGATCACCTCCGGCCCGCCTTGCCGCGCGCCTAGATGCGCGCGAACTTTTTCAGCCTGGTGGTGCAGGTTGACGACGGCGGTTTCCACACCCGCTTGGGCCAGACGGTCGAGGGCAAAATCCAAAGGCGTGCGCCCGGCAACGGGGATCAAGCACTTCGGCAGATCGCGGGAGAGCTCGCCCATGCGCGTGGCCAGCCCGGCGGCCAATACCATTGCTTTTTTCGGCGCCATCAGGATGCCCCCGTGAGCGCCCGGCGCTCCGCATCAAGCGGCACGCGCTCGCCGATCCAGTCACGCAGGGGCGCGAGATCTACGTGGTCTAGGTTGCGGTCCAGGTGCACCCAGACCCGGGGCAGAAATTTCAGGTACTCCGGCTTGCCGTCACGCCGCCAAAGCCGCGTGAAAATACCGACGATCTTGGCGTTGCGTTGCGCCCCCAATATGGCGTAAGCCCGGCGAAACGCGGCTTCGTCGAAGTCGCCGGTTCGCGCGGATGCCGCCGCGATGTATCTGTCCAGCATTTTCGCGGCAAGATCCGGGGCCACGTCCCGGCGCGCGTCTTCCAGCAATGACATCAGGTCGAAGGCCGGATGGCCCGCCGCCGCGTCCTGAAAATCCAGGAGCCCGACCTTGGCGAGACCGTCGCGCTCAGGCAGCCATATCAAATTTTCGGCGTGGTAGTCCCTGAGCACCAGCACCGGACGGGGCCAAGCCAAATGCCCGAACAGGTCAAGCCACAGGGCCTCGTATTCGGCTTTGTCGCTTTCCGCCACATCTGCACCGGTGAGCGCCGGCAGATACCATTCCACAAACAGATTGGCCTCGGCCAAGAGCGTCTTGTGGTCATGGGCTGGCACTTTGTGGGCGCCGCCCGGAATAGGGATGCTCTCCGGCGCGTCGTGGCCGTGCAGGGAGAGCAACACATCAACCGCGGCGCCGTACAATTGTTCTTCGCCCGGGCCGGCCGCCCGCTCGACCACGCGAACAAAAAGATCGTCGCCCAGGTCTTCAAGCAAAAGAAAGCCGTTTTCGATGTCACCGTCCAAGATATTCGGCGCGCTCAGCCCCAGGCCCAACAGATAACCGGCGATGGCCCAGAAGGGCCGCACGTCTTCATGCTCGGGCGGAGCATCCATCAGCATGGCGGTGCGGCCGTCCAGCTCAAGCCTTTCGTAACGCCTGAAGGAAGCGTCCCCGGCCAGCGGTGCGCGCCGGGCGCCACCCCATTTGGCGTGGCCAAGAAACGCCAACAGGAGGGCCTCACGGTCAGGCATGTTCTTGCGTGCTTTCAATCAGTTCCGGCAGCCGCGCCGCCCAGGATTCAGCGGCGGCAAAGGTTGCCCGCCTTTCGGTTGCTCCGCCGCCCATGGCAAGAACAATGTCCAGACGCTCCTCGGGCAACAATGCCCCCAAGTAATCAGGCCACTCGATGAAGGAAACGCCGTCGGCGAGGGCGTCCTCAAGACCGAGTTCGAGGGCTTCGCTTGTCGCCTTCAGGCGGTAAAGATCAAAGTGCCATATTTCCAAATCCCCCAGGCTGTAGTTTTGCACCAAATTAAATGTCGGACTGGGAACTTCACCGCCGTAGCCCAGGGCCGTCAGTACGTGACGCACAAGTGTTGTCTTGCCGGTGCCTATGTCACCAAACAGAGCGACAACGTCGCCGGGGGCGAGCAGGCCCGCCAGACGGCGGCCGAGCGCCGCAGTCTGCTCCAAGCCGTGGAGGATGATGGCATCGTCGGTCATGATGTTTTTTTAGGGGGTTAGGCAAGAGAACACAATGGCGGGAGCGGAAGACTTTAGGGATACCACTCCCCCCTTAAGCCGACCGCGCGGTTTCCGCCGGTTCTTCGCCAGAATCCTTGACGCCTTCCGCCCGCGCCGGAATGTGGCAGGTCACGCAGGTACCTTCGCCCGGCGACGATGTCAGCTCGACCCGCCCGCCATGCAACTCAATGAAGCTGCGCACCATGGAGAGGCCAAGGCCTGCGCCGTGATAGCGGTCGCCTTCGGAGCCAACGACAAACGTTTCGAATATCTTTTCTTCTTCGCCGGTCGCGATACCCGGTCCCGAGTCTGCGACCCACACGGAAACCCAACTGCCGTTACGCGCCGCGCCAAGCGTGATCTGTTCACCGTGGGAGCTAAATTTCATGGCGTTGCTCAAGAGATTGAACAGCACCTGCTTGATGCGACGCTCGTCCGCCTCCACGGTACCGATATCAGCCGGGCAATCGAACTTGAGTGCATGCTCGTTTTGCAATGCCTGTTCGCGGGCCAATCCAAGCATGCTGACCAATGTCGCATGGAGATCGAAAGTGTCCAGATCAAGCTCAACGGTGCCCGCCTCGATGCTGGCGAGTTCGAGGATATTGTTGACCAGCGAAAGCAACTGCTGAGAGGACGTCAGAATACCGTCACCGTATTCGCGCTGCGCATCGTTAAGCGATCCGAAGTATTCATTGACCAATATTTCGCCGAAACCGATGATCGTGTTCAAGGGGGTGCGAAGTTCGTAGGACATGTTGGCGATAAATTCGGACTTCAATCGGTCTGCTGTCTCCAGCGCTTCCGTACGGTCCCTGAGGGCGCGTTCGATCCGGGTACGGTCGGTGACATCCAGGTAGGTAAGCAACATGGCGCCATCCGGTAAGGGCAAGCTGGCGTATTCGATGATCGTGCCGCCGGAAAGCTCGCTTTGTCCGCTATCCGAATTCCGATTGGTTACGGCGCTGATTGTGCGCTCGCGCACGTCCGGCCAATTTTCCACAATGCCGAACAAATCGCGCGTACGGTCGACAACCTCGGTGATATGCGGCTCGCCTTCGAGAAATTCCTCTTCCAAATTCCAGACCCGGGCGAAGGCGTTGTTGTAAAGCTTGAGCCGTGCGTCACTGCCGTACACCGCCACAGCTTCGTAGAGATTCGCCAGTGTCGCGCTTTGCACGGCAAGCAAAGTATTCAGGGACCGCTCAAGAACCAGCCAGTCGGTGACATCCTCGTAGAATACCAAAAGGCCGCCAAAGGGGTGGGGCTGGACAACCACGCGAAGCGTTGAGCCGTCGGGCAGGTGCCAGACTTCCTCCAGGGGTTCAATAACCTCGGTATAAAGATTGAGCCTACTCTTCTTCCAAGCCGGAAAGTCGGCCTGTTCGGGCAAGCGCCGGCTTTCGCGCATGGCCTCCAGAACCTCGCTGTGGTGAGGCTCGCTCGCCAGCCAGGTTTCATCAAGTTGCCAGAACTGGGCATAGGCACTGTTGAAGAAACGTAAGTGCTTGTCGAGGCTGAATATGGCCACCGCCGTCTTCAAAGTATCAAGGGTTTCGGCGTGAGATTCGATGTGGCGCTGCAACTCGCTCTTCACTTCATCCAGTTCCGTAACGTCGAGTGCGAATCCCGCCACTTCGTCATCACCAATGGGCGCTTCAACAATCTCGAAAGCCCGCCGCTCACCGTTCACAACAACGTACCGCCGGTCCCGCTGGGCTTTGCCCGTAGCCTTTGCCGTCGCGGCCAGTTCGGCCTGGGGAATGGAAAAGGGACTGTCGCCCAGTTCCACATCGTCATCGCCTTCAGCATCCGCCGGATCGGATTTAACGATGTCCGCGTAGGTTCGGTTGGCCCATTTAAGCGACAAGTCGCGGCCACGGCGCCAGACCGGAAATCCAAGAGTATCTATCAACGCCTCGACGTCCCGGCGGCCATCGGCTTCCGCGGCGGCTGCCTGCTCCGCCGCTTCACGGCGCACTCCGGTGATGTCTTCGATCCAAAGAACCTGGCCCAGCGCCCCGCCGTCCGTATCGGTGACAACACGTCCCGCGGCCTTGAAAATGCGGCCCTTGGCCGAGCTAAGGACCAACTGGAAGGGCCGGCCATCCTGGCGTAGATCCTCGGCGGCGGTCTCGATGTCGGCGAATTCGGCCGCCGAAAAGACCTGGGAGAGTTGCTCAAATCCGGTGACGGACTCGCCCATGAGGGCGGTAAAGTTTGGCGCCAGGGTCTCGGCGTCGGCGGCGGCGGGCCAGAATACATAGCTCACGGGTGAAACAAATTGCAGGCGTCCGAGGCGGGCCAATTCATCCCGCAGAGCCGCCCGTTCCACGGCCGCCAGGGCTCCGGCGCGGCGGCTTCGAATCCAGACCACGCCGGTCAGGATCAAGCTGGCGGTAGCAAACGCCCAGGGGACCGGCGAACCATTCTCGCCCGCCGCCTCCGCGGCAATGGCCGGTGAGGTCAGGACAGCGATGGACAAGAACGGCAGCCACGCGGTGCCGAGAAAGAACTTTGCCATGAGGGGCCACTTTTTCGCCGCGAAACCCCGAGAGTACGCAGGGCAACCGGCCAAGACAAGCTCTTGGCCGCGCGGATTAACCTCTGAAAGCCAAGTCTAGCGCCGGTTTCACAACATCTAGTTAAAACAGCGCTTGGGTCTAATAGCGGTAGTGGTCCGGCTTGTAGGGTCCGGCCTGGGGCACGCTGATATAGTCCGCCTGTTCCTTGCTCAGCTTGGTCAGTTTAACCCCGAGCTTCGCCAAATGCAGGCGCGCGACCTTCTCGTCCAATTCCTTGGAGAGCACGTAGACCTGGTTTTCGTAGTTGGCGTAATTGTGCCAAAGCTCGATCTGGGCGATTACCTGATTGGTGAAGGAAGCGCTCATGACAAAGCTGGGATGGCCGGTGGCGCAGCCCAAATTTACCAGGCGACCCTCTACCAGCAGGATAATGCGTTTGCCGTCGGCGAATTCAACCTCATCCACTTGCGGCTTCACCGGATGCCATTTGAGATTACGCAGGGCCTCGACCTGAATCTCGGAAT
>CAYOOG010000052.1:0-15792 GCA_964405515.1 uncultured Alphaproteobacteria bacterium
AAGACCCTGCTGGCCACGGACTACCTGAACCATTTCAACGAGGTCGTCATGCTGATCGGGATGATCGTGGACATGCCCGAAGCGATTGAAGAAATCATGGAATGGCGGCCAAAGAGTTACCAGGACCATTTTCGGGATTCGGCGTTTTCCGATCGGGATTTGGCCATAGAGGCCTATGACCATGCGCCGGTCCAGTACCTGGACCCCTTTGTGAATGTCATGAAATCCCTCGACAAATTGGTGGTAATCACCGTGGAGCGCTTGGCCTCTGCCATCGAGGCCGGTGACATTGAGATTGCCGGAAATACGGCAGCCGAAGGCTCCAAAAGCCTACGACGGCTGATCGATATGGCCAGTTCAATTATTAACGGCAGTGAAGAAATTCTCGAACAGTCCGAAATTGACGCGCTATTCGCTTTCTAGTTTGCGTGACTTTGGTCGTCTCGCGATCCGACCTTTTCCGACATTATCTTGAGCATTGTTTGAATGGTGATGGACCGTAAGGTCGCCTCCGCAATTTCACCGATTTCCTCCAGAACCAAGGTAATGGCCGCTTCCACGGGCGTCTTGCCGGCTGCCCCGCCACTCTCTGAATCAGTGGAGCGCACATCTTCAAATAGGGCAACAATATCCATAAGCGTTGTTCGCTTGGCGTTTCCCGAGAACCTATAGCCGCCGCCGGCGCCACGCACGGCCTCGACTAGCCTGGCTTTTCCCAAGTCACGAAGTACCTTGGCCAGATGGTTGGTTGAAACGCCGAATCTTTCGGAAATATCCGCCGCCGATAGTTGCCGATCCGGGTTCGCCGCCAACTCAAGAACCGCGTAGAGCGCCAAACGCGTTGCCTGCTGCAGCTTCACTCGTCCAACTCCGGGTTCCAGTCGACGCTCCGGTCAAGCGCCATCTCCAATTGGATCGAGGGGCCGGCCATCATGCCTTGGCTGCGAAAAAAGGATAACAATAGTTGATTATTTCGGGCCGGCAGGGTGCGAACTTTGTCTACACCGGCCTTGGCAAAGCAATCGCAGATCGCCCGCATCATGTGAGTTCCAACATTTTCCTGGCGGAGGCCGGGTTCGACATTCACGCCGATGATCCAGCCGCACGGCGGCTCGCCAAATTCCCAGGCCCGAACCTCCCCGATAATAAAACCGATGATCGGTCCGCCAGGCGTTTTCGCTACCAGGAAGAACCGTTGCTCATCTTCGCCCTTGGCGCCACCACTGTATTCATCAAACATTCGCCGCCAGTAATCGGGCTTGGGCAAGTCGGTCGTCGCCTCGTCAAGGGCCATGACCCTCGGCAAGTCGGATTCGCGGGCCGTGCGAATTTCCAGACCGGCTGATTCAATCTTGTAGTTTGGCGACATAAACGCCTCTCTCTAACGCTTTTCTGGCAAGTCGTCCTCGTGCTGCATGTCAGCCCTGCATCGCACCAGCGGATCATCCGCCCGGCACGCCTCCTCACCATAACCGCATTTTAATACCGAATTGCGTCAAAACAAGTATTTGGCACAAGAAGTTGAGCCATTTCAAGGCCTTCCACTTGATGAAACCGTTGAAAACCCTTTGGTTTTGTGCTAAATAGGTATTTTGGTACCTGATTATGACAATAGTCAGAATCTACCCGGAAACAGGCCCCGTCGGGTGCGCCGGAAAGAACTGAAATCCCTGGGAAAAGCGACAGAGCAAATGAAAAAGATTTTGGAAATTGAGCTTAACGGTGAAGCGCGCATGAATGCCGTTGACGACAACACGCTGCTTGTCGATTACCTGCGTGAAGTCCTCGGCCTGACCGGCACCAAGCAAGGTTGTGACGGCGGCGAATGCGGCGCCTGTACGGTTCTCATCGATGGGCGGTCGCGTTTGTCCTGTATCACGCTCGCCGCCAGTTGCCATGGCCGCAGCGTGGAGACTATCGAAAACCTGGCCAAGGACCGCCGCATGACCGCGATACAGCGCGGCTTCCATGAGAAACTCGGCAGTCAGTGTGGCTACTGCACGCCTGGGTTCGTCATGGCCTCGGAAGCGCTTCTGCGCCGCAACCCGAACCCAAGCGAGGATGAAATCCGCGAGGCTCTGTCGAGCAACATTTGCCGCTGCACGGGCTACGTCAAAATCATCGAAGCCGTGCAGG
The DNA here is from genome assembly GCA_964405515.1 of uncultured Alphaproteobacteria bacterium. GTDB lineage: Bacteria > Pseudomonadota > Alphaproteobacteria > JAPYRI01 > JAPYRI01 > CAYOOG01. The sequence continues at coordinate 2,137 of CAYOOG010000052.1, forward strand.
CCGCAGCAGCGGAGATGGCATCATGAGCAAGCAAATGAAAATCAGCGCCGGCGGCGTCGGTAAGCCCACGCCCATGCTCGACGGCCCCGACAAGGTCTCGGGCCGCGCCAAATACACTGCCGACCTGGAACACAAGGGCGCCCTGGTGGGCCGCCTGTTCCGAAGCCCCTATGCCCACGCCGAAATCATAAGCCTGGATGTGTCGGCGGCACGGACCATTCCGGGCGTGAAGGCCGTTCTGACCGGCGACGACTGTGACATCACCCATGGCGTCCTGCCTATCGCCATGAATGAGTACCCCATGGCGCGGGAAAAGGTACGCTATCGCGGGGAGCCGATCGCCGCCGTAGCCGCCATCGACGATGAGACCGCCCAGCGCGCCCTTGATGCCATCCGCCTGGAGGTCAAGGAACTCCCAGCCTATTTCACGGTGGAAGACGCTCGGGCGCCGGATGCCGTGCAGTTGCACCAGGACAAGGCGGGCAACCTGGAACGCGACGTGCACCACGACTTTGGCGACATCGACGCCGCCTTTGCCGAGGCCGATCTGGTGCGCGAGGAGTCCTTCGACTGCGCCGAGATCAATCACTTGCAGATGGAGCCTAACGCGTCCCTCGCCGACTACGACCCGGAACGGGATCGCATAACACTGCAGACCTGCACCCAAGTGCCCTACTACGTGCATCTCATGGTGGCGCGTTGCCTGGATATGGATGAGTCCCGCGTTCGCGTCATCAAACCATTTGTTGGCGGCGGATTTGGTGCCCGTACCGAGACGCTCAACTTTGAAATCATCACCTGTATGCTGGCGCGCGCCGCTGAATCTGCCGTGCGCACCAAGCTGACCCGGGAAGAGACGATCATCTGCCATCGCGGCCGCCCGCGCACCAAGGTTCGGCTCAAGCTCGGACTCAAGAATGATGGCACCATTACCGGCGTCGAATGCGAGGTCACCCAGGCGGGCGGCGCTTACGCGGGCTACGGCATCGTCACCATTCTCTATGCCGGTTCCATGCTCCAGGCCCTTTACGACATCCCGGCGGTGAAATACGACGGTTACCGGGTGTACACGAACCTGCCGCCTTGCGGCGCCATGCGCGGCCACGGCACCGTGGACGTGCGCCATGGCTTCGAGTGCCTGCTTGACGCCATGGTCGAAGAACTTGAATTGGACCCCCTGGAGGCGCGCCGCAAGAGCCTTTTAAACAAGCCGGATTTCTCCGGCTTTACGGCCAACGGCTTGATGGTCAAGAGCTACGGCCTGCCCGAGTGCCTGGATTGGGTCGAGGAAGCCAGCGGCTGGAAGGAGCGGGTCAACAACATGCCGCCCGACCGGGCCCTTGGCATTGCCTGCTCCCACTATGTCAGCGGCGCGGCCAAACCGGTGCACTGGACCGGCGAGCCCCACGCGGTTATCAACATTAAATTGGACTTCGACGCAGGCATCACGGTCCTGACAGGGGCCTCCGACATCGGCCAGGGCTCCACCACCGTTGTGGCACAGGCAGCTTCGGAAATCTTGAACGTGGATATCAACCGCATTCGGGTTATCACAAACGACAGCGCCATTACGCCAAAGGATAACGGCTCGTATTCCTCTCGCGTCACCTTCATGGTGGGCAACGCCTGCATCACGGCGGCCCAGGAGATGCGCAAAATCCTCGTGCAGGCGGCGGCGGACAAGCTTGAAGCCGAGCCCGACGATATCGAGGTGGGACTCGAGACATTCCGAGTTCGCGACAGCCAGGACCCGGGCCTCAGTTTCACCGAGGTAACCAAAGCGGCACTGGTTGACACGGGCACACTGACCACCAAGGGCACCTATACGACGCCCAAGGAATCACAAGGCGGCAAGCACCGCGGCGGCGCCATCGGCTCGACTGTCGGCTTCAGTTACACCGCACAGGTCGTAGAGGTCAGTGTCGACCCGGTGACGGCATGGGTCACGGTTGAAAAGGTCTGGGTTGCTCACGATTGCGGCTTCGCCATTAATCCGCTTGCCTGCGAGGGCCAGGTTCAGGGCTCGGCCTGGATGGGCATGGGACAGGCACTGTCGGAGGAGACCCGCTACCACGAAGGTCTTGGTCTTCATTATCACCTGCTTGGTTACGCCGTGCCGAGCATTGTGGAATCCCCGCCCATCGAGGTGCATCTCGTCGAAAGCATTGATCCCAACGGGCCCTTCGGCGCCAAGGAAGCGGGCGAGGCCTCTTTGTCCAGCATCATTCCGGCAATCGCCAACGCCGTGGCCAAGGCAACCGGCGTTCGCATGCGCGAACTGCCGATCACGCCCGACCGGCTCATGAAAGCGCGGGCCGATTTGGAGAAAAGCCGCGGTAAGGCCGCCGAGTAGGAAACAAACCATGGAAAATTTGCGCGAATTTGAATTGCACCGGCCCGACAGCCTGGAAGAGGCCCTGAAGCTTTCCGCCGACAACCCCGGTGGCCGTTTCCTGGGCGGTGGCACGGATCTTGTGCCCAACATGCGCAGGGGCCTGCAGGACACCGACCATGTGATTGACATTTCCCGTATTGAGGGCCTGCGCGAGATCTCCAACACCAAGGAGGGTATCGTTATCGGCGCCGCCGTGACCCTGGCCGAGCTTTGCGAGCATCAAGCGATTCTCAAGGATTACGCGGTTCTGGCCACGGCTGCCTCCCTGGTTGCCGGGCATTCCCATCAGGCGGCGGGCACAGTGGGCGGCAATATCTGCCAGGACACACGCTGTGTCTTTTACAATCAGAGCCAATGGTGGCGGCAAGCCAATAACTACTGCCTTAAATACAATGGCGAAAAATGCCACGTGGCGCCCAAGACCAAAACCTGCTTTGCCTGCTACAGCGGCGATCTGGCACCGGCTTTGATCGTGCTCGGCGCGGAAGTGGAACTGGCGTCCGCCAAGGGCACTCGTCGCGTGGCGCTGGAGGCAATCTTCAACGATGACGGTGCCGCCCATCTGGCGCTGGCACCCGGTGAGATGGTCAGCGCCGTTCATGTACCCAAGGGCACGGCCAAGACGGTCTACGAGAAAGTGCGGGTACGCGGCGCCATCGACTTTCCCCTGGCCGGCGTGGCCGTTGCGCTGGAGAAGGACGCCGGCAATCTTAAATCTTTCCGCGTTGCCCTGACCGGCACCAATTGCCGTCCCCTGTTGATCGCAGATACGGACAAGTTCCTCGGCAAGCCGTTGGATGAAGAAGCTCTGGCGGAGCTCGCCAAAATGACCCAGGCTCAGGTCTCACCCATGAAGACCACGATTCACACGGCCTTTTACCGGCGCCGCGTAGCCGGGGCGCTCACGGCCAAGCTGGCGGGGGCGATGTTCAGCGCTTAGCGCTTTCCTTATCCAGGCGATCAAAGACGTCGATAAATTCCTGGGGGATCGGCTCGGCCTTCATCTTCAGAGGGTCGGTACTCTCAACACTGCCCCAGAACCGGGTCTCCACGCCTTCGGCGATCAATTTTCCGTCGCGCGTGACCTCGTGCGTTATCTCCAGCCTGGCCTCCCGCCAGGCCGAAATCCCGCTGCGAATCTCAAGACGGTCGCGAAAACGGCAGGGCGAGAGAAATTTCGATTGCGCGCCGGCGGTCGGCAGGCCGACCGTGCCGTATTTGGTCATCAATGTTTCCATTGAAACGCCGGCCCCCTCTAGAAAGTTCCATGTGGCTTCCTCAAACCAGCGAAAATAGTTCGGGTAAAAAACGATCCCCGCAGGATCGCAATCACCCCAACCTACTGTCACCTCCATGGTTGTCGAGAATCCCATAACTTCTCCCGGTTCGGCCACGGCAGACATCGCCGCACCGTTTCAAAACCGCAGGATGGTACACGATCAGGGCGGTGGGGCAAATCCCCCGCGCCGATTATTGCTCCCGCTTCACCATGCTCTCATGCCAGCGGCGCAGGATCAGCCATTCCAGGGCCGACAATGCGAAAAAAATGACGACTCCCAGGAGCGACAACAATAACAAGGCAGCGAACATCTTGGGGATTTGCAAGCGGTTGCCAGCCTCCAATATCCGCCAAGCGAGGCCCGTGGAAGACCCGGAGCCCGCGACAAATTCGGCAACCACCACGCCGATAAGGGAGAGGCCGCCCGAAATCTTCATACCCGTCAACAGGTTGGGAAGGGCCGAAGGAAACTGCAGCTGCACCAGCACCTGCCAGCGCGAGGCGCCGTAAAGTTCAAAAAGGTCATGCAGGTTATGGTCCGCCGACCGCAAGCCCGCCACCGTGTTTGAAAGAATTGGGAAGAAGGCGACGATCCGGGCCAAAATAAGGATCGCATATTCAGCATTATCGAGGCCGACCCAAATCAGAATCAGGGGTGCAATGGCAACCACCGGTGTTACCTGCAAGATCACCGCATAGGGGAAAAGAGCATTCGCCACCAAGCGGCTTTGGGAGAACAGCACCGCCAAGGCGACTCCCCCCGAAACGGCAAGCACAAACGCAACTATGGAAATTCTCAAGGTGGTCCAAAGGCTCGCCATCAGGCTGGACCAATTATCCAAAAGGCTGAACCAAATGGCGCTTGGGCCGGGCAACACGTAAACCGGCACCGCGTACTGCCTGACCACGACTTCCCATAACAAGAGCAACGCCACGCCGACACTCAAAGGCACGAGAACACGTGCCGCGGTTGTGGACTTGCCGGGCGAGCTCATGTTCCTTGCCCCGCCATGGCTTCGTGCAAGGCACCGGAAACCCTCGAAGCGGTTTCCAGATACGCGGAACTGCCACGGAAGACCTCGCCGCGCGGATACGGGGCCGGCACGATAACTTCGCTGACGATGCGTCCGGGCCTGGGCCCAAGCACGACAATTCGCTGGGACAGGTAAACCGATTCAAAGACGCTGTGCGTTACAAACACGACCGTCCAGTTCTGGCCCTGCCAAAGCTCAAGGAGATCGTCGTTCAGCCGATTGCGCGTGATTTCGTCCAGGGCCGCGAAGGGTTCGTCAAGCAACAGGACAGGCGGTTGCAAGACCAGGGCCCGGGCGATGGAGGCTCGCATCTGCATGCCGCCCGATAGTTGCCGCGGGAACGCGGAGGCGAAATCCCCCAATCCAAGGGCCTCCAATTGAGCCATGACGGGCTCATGGGCGGCGCGGCGAGATACTCCCCGAAGCTTCAGGGGCAAATACACATTGTCAAAGACTGTCGCCCAGGGCATGAGGGTCGGCTGCTGAAAGACATAGCCAATATCCGGAACGTCCGTGCCCGCCGCTGGTTCTAGATTCCAGTGGACGCCGCCGCCGGTCGCGCCGGTCAGCCCGGAAATGATGCGCAGAAGAGTGCTCTTGCCGCATCCGGACGGCCCAAGCAAGGAGACAAACTCGGCACGGCCGATCTCCAGATCAATACGGTCAAGAGCCTTTACCTGGTTATCGAAAACCTTTTGCACGCCGCCGAGGCGTATCAGGGAATGGCCCGGGTCACCCCCCGGGATTGCAGCGCCACTGACGTCTTGGTCCCGACCCTGGTTCATGAGCGCAGTGTGTCAGGGCCGCCGACCGCTTACAAGAGGTTGCTAGCCGTTCTAAAAACGTAGATTCAGACGATTTGAGATATGTAAGCGCCGAAGCTGTGAAGGTGTGCGACGACGCTCACCATAATAAGCATCCAAAATCCAAGGATAGAGACAGCGACGAGCGAAGCCGCAACGACCATCACAGAGGCCAGGGAGAATATTATTGGCAGCAGCGGCAACGTCGTCATTTCCTGGCCAGCCACCGTGGCCGGCAACAGAACCGCCGCCAAGACAACCAGGGCGAAGGCTAGGCCGTTCCGTAGCATGTTCTTGCTGATCATTTCCCTGCCAAAATTCATGACGCCTAAATAAGTCCCTTGGCTCGATACTTCTCGCCGGTTTCGGACGTTGCGGTCGCCGCTAACTCTCCAAATCGCGTAGGTCCCGATCCAGCTTGAAGCGGGGCGATGTCACATAAGCTTCTATGTGCCGCATGCGCCGTTCCTGCTCGCGAAAGCGGTGGCGCAGGTCGCCTGCTGTTTCCGCTGGTTTTGTACGCAGGCCCCGCCAAAAGTCCTTTACTTGATCCGTAACCTTCGGCTGCTTGGGTTTTTCCTCCAGAACTATGGAAGCAACGACATAGGCGACCAGAACGGGCCAAGTAAAAATGAACAGACCAAACAAGGCGGCGCAACGCACGATACTCAACCGCCAACCGAAATACTCGGCAATGCCTGCGCAAACGCCGGAAATCTTGCCCCGTCGCGTATTCCGATAGAGCTTTGTCGGGACATAATCCCGGGACGATGAGTCCGAGCGCCTCATCGTCTGCAGTTCCCACGCCTCGGCCGGTCCGGCATGAAGACCGCGGCCCCGAAATAGAGCGCCAGCGTCCAGGGCAGCGCGAACAGCAACCCGGCAACCGTGATCAACCTGACGAAGGCGACATCAACGCCGATCGCCCGCGCCGTCCCGGCACAAACACCCAGTACGATTCCCTCGTTCTCGTCGCGCCAAAGACTATTCGACCAATTCCTGTAGTGACGATTATATCTGGTGGTCATATCTCGCGCCTCCAATCCGGAGTTTCTGTATCGAGAATGCGCTCGATGTTGTTAATGCGGCTTTCCATGGTCTCGGCGGTCTTCCACATTTCCATCAAGGTGCTCTGATCCTCTGAAGACAGGGACTTCGAGCTGCGCCATTGCGTGGAATAGTGAAAGAACAGCCATAGCGGCGCCACAACCGCCATGAAGATCATACCAACGATGCCCGCTGCAGTTTCCATGTGGGTTCCCTCCTATGCCCGGCCAATTATGCCGAGGCTTCGGTCTTGTCCTGGTCGCCGCCACTAGGCTTGGTCGGAGCGGCGGCGCTCTTTTTGAGCTTGGCCTTCAGGGATTCCAATTCCTCCACAACCGCATCGTCGGATTCAAGCTCTTCGATCTCTTCGGCCAAGGTCTTACCCTGACCTAAATCGTAAGCCTCGGCCTCGCTTTCAATGGTGTCGATACGTTTTTCCATATGCTCGAAGCGGGCAAAGGCCTCTTCGATGCGGCCATCGTGCAAATTGCGGCGAACCTGGACCCGCGAAGTGGCGGTTTCCTGACGCGCGGTCATGGCCTTCTGCTTTGCCTTGGCCTCGCGCAACTTGGCTTCCAGCTTGGCAATGTCATCGCCGTGCCGGTCCAACGCATCGTCAAGATGGTTCAATTCCTCTTGAAGATGGCCCGCAGCCTCGGTCAGCCTGCTCTTTTCTAAAAGCGCGCCCTTGGCCAGGTCCTCCCGGTCCTTGGAAAGCGCCAATTCCGCCTTACGTTGCCATTCGGCTTCCGCCTTTTCCATCCGGCCCAACTGACGATGAACGTCCTTGCGGTCAGCGATGCCTTTCGCAGCGTTGCGGCGCACATCCACCAGCGTCGATTCCATTTCCAGAATCATGAGGCGGATCAGCTTCTCGGGATCCTCGGCATGATCCAGGATGGCGCTAAGATTGGAATTGATGATGTCTGATAGCCTTGAAAACACACCCATGTTGGGTCTCCTTGTGGTCACTTACGCCAGTCACCCGCCCCGCTGCCGGTCTGGCTCCTCACCCAATGCATCGCATGGATCGTGCCAACTCGGGTTAATCTTGGTAACTCGTTGAAATTAAACGACAAAACATCAATCTGTTTTGACCGCTTGCCGTACTGTTTATGATAATTTATACTATCTTTTAGTTGTTTTGATCGAATTCTAGTGTTTTTTATGATATGGCATCAATAGAGCCGCCGCCGCTGGTAGGTCAATCACCGCCCTTTCTAGAACTTATGGAACGGGTGGCGCGGCTCGCACCCCTTGACCGACCCGTGCTTCTGATCGGCGAGCGTGGCACTGGCAAGGAATTGATCGCCGCGCGCCTGCATCACCTATCCCTACGCTGGGATCGGGCATTTGTTCAGGTCAATTGTGCGGCCCTGGCGGAATCCCTGTTGGAAGCGGAACTTTTCGGCCACGAAGCCGGCGCCTTCACCGGAGCCATCAAGCAGCGCATCGGCAAGTTTCAAATGGCCGACCGCGGCACGCTTTTCCTGGATGAGATTTCAAACGCCAGCGACTCGGCCCAAGAAAAAGTATTGCGCGCTGTTGAATACGGCGAATTGGCGCGGGTCGGAAGCGATCAATCAATATCGGTGGACGTGCGCGTGATCGGCGCGACCAACGTGGACTTGCCGAGCGAGGCAGCAGCGGGACGATTTCGAAACGACCTTTTGGACCGCCTGGCTTTCGATGTCCTGACCGTACCGCCGTTGCGATACCGGCGCGACGACGTACCGATATTGATTGACCACTTCGGACGCGCCATGGCCGCCGACCTGGGTTGGGAAACATACCCCGGGTTTAGCGACACGGCCCTATCACTGCTCCGCGACTACGCCTGGCCCGGCAATATTCGCGAATTGAAGAACGTCACCGAACGCGCACTATACCGGCACGACGAGCCGGGCGAACCCGTGGAGGACCTTTGCCTGGACCCATTTGAGTCACCCTACCGCCTGCCGCCGACAGGCGCGGAAGCCATCGTGACAACTCCGCCAAAGGCCACGCCGGGCCCGAGTGCCATACTCCCAATCGACTTCGCGGAAGCTGTATCAGTCATGGAAAAACGGCTTCTAGAACAAGCACTTGAGGCAAATCGCCATAGCCAGAAGGCAGCAGCGGATCACCTTGGCCTCAGCTATCATCAACTGCGCCATCAATTGAAAAAACACGGGATGCTTGGCGCTCGCTCTTAGGGCGCCGGCAGCCCTCGACCCTTGTTGACGAAGGCAAGAGTATAGGCGCGGCGGTAGTCCAGTTCGGGGCTATAGACACCGTTCGACGACATGATCTGGAAGAACTCAGCCCAGCGCTCGTCGGTCATGGCGCCGATGCCAAAGCGCAAGGCCTCGCCCGAGCGAACAATACCGTATGCCTTCATCTTCTCAATCGCCTGAGCCAGAACACCCGCCGACATTTCCGGATTGGCCTGACTGATAAGCGCATTGCCGGGAGCCGGATCACCAAACAGATAGCTCGCCCAACCGTCAATGGTCGCGTCAACGAAACCCTGCACGGCCTCCGGCTTGTTCTGAATCCAATGCTCGGGCACCAGCACCATAGCCCCGTAAGAAGGGTAGCCGTGGTCAGCAAGCAAATATACTTCGGGGATAAAACCACCGGCTTCGGCGATCAGGTAAGGCTCCGATGACAGGTACCCCTGCTGGATTGCCTTGGGGTTGATCAGAAAAGGCGCCATGTTGAAGGTGTATTTCCGAATTTGGCCGTCTTCAAAGCCGTACTTGGCGCGCAGCCACACCCAAAAAGCGTTGATCGTGGCGTCGGCGATCATGATCGGATGACCCTTCATGTCGGCGATGGAGTCAATGTCGCCGCGCGGGTGGGTGATGAGCACTTGCGGGTCCTTCTGGAACGACGCCATCACCGCTCTTACCGGCGCGCCCGCCTGCAGCAGAGTCAGCGGGATAAAACTGTTGGAGCCCATGGCAAAATCCACGGCCCCGGCGGCCAGCAACTGTGGAATATTGATGCCCGGCCCGCCGCCATGAATGATCACCTCAAGGCCGCGATCCGCGTATAGCCCCAGCGCCAGGGCTTGATAAAAGCCGCCCTGCTCGGCTTGGGCCTTCCAGTCGGTGGCAAAGACTATCTTTTCAGCGGCCCGGGCGGGCAGCAAAGCCATCAGTAGGGTGAGAAGGCCTGCGAAGGCCGAAATTATCCGCGCATTATTCATGGCCTCACCTTATCATACGGTTCGCCGCCGCGCGTAGGCCGGCAACCGGCGCCAACCGCCCGGAGTAAGCGGCGCAAACATGGGAACGGTATGAAAAGCCACTGGTCGGATAAGGCGGCTGAGGAAATGATCGCGGCATATGATGCCGGTGGCGTCAGTCCTGACGTAGCGCTTCGCGTATATACCTCGCGGCTGCTCGGTCGAGATCCCAGCCTGGTGCTGCACGGCGGCGGCAATACTTCGGTCAAGACGACCATGGCCGACCTGTTAGGCGATGAAGTTCAGGTGCTTTGCGTCAAAGGCAGCGGCTGGGACATGGCGGAGATCGAACCCCAGGGCCTCCCCGCCGTACGGCTTAAACCGCTAGTGCGCATGCGGGATCGGGCCTCGCTTAGCGACGAGGACATGGTTAAGTTTCAGCGGCAGAATCTTCTGGATGCGGCTGCGCCCAACCCTTCGGTTGAAACGCTGTTGCATGCGTTCCTGCCTCACAAGTTTGTCGACCACACCCACGCCATTGCCGTGTTGAGCCTGACCGATCAGCCGAACGGCGAGGCACTGTGCCGTGATCTGTACGGCGACCGCGTAGGCTACGTGCCCTACATCATGCCCGGGTTCGCCTTGGCGAAGAAAGCGGCGGAGGTTTTCGAGGCCGATACGACCGTGGAGGGCCTGGTGCTCTTGAAACACGGTATCTTCACCTTCGGCGATACGGCGGAGGAAGCCTACCTGCGCATGATCGATCTGGTGTCGCTAGCCGAGGAGCGATTGCAGCAGGCCCGCAAGAAAGTCTTCACCGCCGCTGCCCTGCCAAAACAGCTGGCGCCCCTGGCCGAAGTGGCACCCATCGTGCGCGGCGCCTGCGCCCTCTCGAGCGAAAAGCGCCAGATCATGGATTTTCGCGGCGGGCCGGCGATCTTGAATTACGTGAACGGAGAGGATCTGGACCGTTACTCACAAGCCGGTGTGGTCACACCCGACCACGCCATCCGCACCAAGAACTGGCCGCTTATTCTGGGAGCGCCGGAAGCGGGTCAATTGGATCGATTCGTCGAGGAAACCAGAGGGCGGGTTGAAGCCTTTAGCGACCGCTACCACGCTTATTTTGCCGAGCACAATGACCGCCAGGCAATTCCCAAGACCGAATTGGACGCCCTGCCCCGCGTGGTGCTGGTGCCCGGGATCGGACTTTTCGGGCTCGGCAAGTCGGCGGGGGACGCCGCCATCGCCGCCGATATCGCGGAGAATACAGTCGCAGCCATCACCGACGCCGAAGCCATCGGGTCCTTCGAATCGGTGCCCGAGGCGGACCTTTTCGACATCGAATACTGGTCCCTGGAGCAGGCAAAACTGGCCAAGGGCGCGGAAAAACCGTTGGCGCGGCAGGTGGTCGCCGTGACCGGGGGCGGCGGGGCTATCGGCCGGGCCACGGCCCGCGCTTTCCAGGCGCAAGGCGCCGAGGTCGCGGTCCTCGACCTGGACGAAGAGGCGGCAGAGGCAGCGGTCGACGAGATCGGCGGCGCCGCCCTGGCCATTACCTGTGACGTAACGGACAGCGCGTCCGTGCGCGCCGCCTTTGATGCCATTGCCAAGACTTTCGGCGGCGTTGATATCGTGGTCTCCAACGCCGGCGCCGCCTGGCAGGGCAAGATCGGCGACGTCGACGAGGACATCCTGCGCCGGAGTTTCGAATTGAACTTCTTTGCCCACCAGCGGGTCGCCCAGAACGCCGTCCGCATCATGGGCGCCCAAGGCACCGGCGGCGCGCTGTTGTTCAATACCTCGAAGCAAGCCATAAACCCGGGGCCGAACTTTGGACCCTATGGCCTGCCAAAAGCGGCAACGCTGTTTCTGGTACGGCAGTACGCGCTGGAGTACGGCGACCAGGGCATTCGCGCCAACGCCGTCAATGCTGATCGGGTCCGCAGCGGGCTTTTGACCGACGAAATGCTGACGGAGCGCGCAGCGGCCCGCGGCCTCAGCGAGGACGACTACATGGCCGGCAATCTTCTGGGCCGGGAGGTCACCGCGGAGGACGTCGCCCAGGCCTTTGTCCACCAGGCGCTTGCACAAAAGACAACCGGGAATGTGACCACCGTGGACGGCGGGAATATCTCGGCAACATTGCGTTAGAAATTGCCGGCGGAGAACCGCCGGCGAAGCTAATGAATAACCGGTGGCGTGCCGTAGTCTTCGAAATCTTCGAGATCCAGGTAAGCCCGGACCGTTTCCACGAACGCTTCCATATCCAGCGGCTTTTGCATTAAGGCGCCGCTGCCGAAATCATCGATCCGCGGCGATTCAGGTGAACCATCTGACGTCGTGACAGCGATTATTGGCGCATCCACGGCGTCTGTAAACTGACTTAAAACACTGGCCGTATCAAGGGCGGAAAGATCGGACACCGGGACGTCGAGAATGATGACGTCGGGCTGGTCACGGCGCGCCATCTCCAGGCCTTCCTCACCGCCAACCGCAGTCATGACCGTGCAGCCTAATTGCGCGAGGGCATAGAGAAAGATTCTCTGGATAAGTTCGTGATCTTCTACGATCAGGATGGATTTCGCCATTGCCTGGGCTTCCCTTTTCTATTGGTTACCATCGGCGTCCGGCATTAGTGCGCTTTTCTGCTCACCTACCGTCGCCACCAATGGAGCAATCGTACAGGAAACCCGTTAACGGGCACCTAACTTGCCGAAAGTTCGTAAATCTTCGGGAAATGGGCCGTTTCGAGGGGTGATTACGTCGGAAAACAAAGGCGGCCGCCCAAGAGGCGGCCGCCCGGACTTGTCAGTTAGGTTTTATTGGTTAATCGTTTCCACCCCGAACATTGCCGAAGTGCCGGGCACCGAACAGGCCCATGCACAACACCCCGAGCATGATGACGATGTAGCGCGGCTCCAGCGCCGCCGACCATCCGTTGATGAACATATGGCCGAGAACCATGTTGAAAACGCCCCAAATGACGTTCACGCGCGGAGAAGATTCCCCCACGCCCGGTGGCTTGGCAAACGGCGATTGAAATTTGGCCCCGGAAATTCCGGCCACGAAATGAGGTACCGAATTAGCGTATAACAGGCCCCCTAGGAACAACAATAAATATCCTAACCAATCCATCTACTTATCCTTCCCCTAAAATGGTTTTACACGAAACAAAATTAGCACCTGCCCCGCCAAGCGTCCATCTTTTGTAGGACAGAACACTGGCCTGCGGCTCTACGCAAAGCAGTACAAAGCCCCGATTTCTGCTATTCGGGCAGGGCGTAGGCGATCACGTAATCGCCCGGCGTCGTCTCATAGAGAGGGTGTCCCCCGGCCGCCAGGACAACGAACTGGCGGCCACCTGCCTCATAGCTCATGGGGGTTGCGTTCCCTCCCGCGGGCAAACCAACTTGCCAAAGTTTTTCGCCGGTCTCGCTGTCGAAGGCACGGAATTTGTCGTCCATGGTAGCGGCAATAAACGCCAAACCGCCCGCCGTGATGATGGCCCCCCCGGCACCCGGCGTCCCCAGTTCCCAGGGAATCAGCAGGGGCATATCGTTCTCAATGGAACCCAGGGCCACCTGCCACTTCATCGTGCCCTCGGCCAAATCAATGCCGGTCAAGCGGCCCCAAGGCGGCGGAACGCACGGCGCCCCAAAAATGGATAGAAGAAAGTAGTTTTCCGCCAGATAGGGCGTACCGGCCTGGTCGAAAATAAAAGCCTCCCGGACGCTGGTGGGCAGCTCGAGGGGGCCTGTCATCTGTTCCCTCGGAATCAAGCGGATGACCCCGGGCACGTGGAGACTGCTGACGACCAAAATATTGCGCGAGGGGTCAAAAGCGCCGCTGCCCCAATTGGGCCCGCCAGCGTGACCTGCACCCTTAAAAGTGGTCCGGGACGAAAGAGAGGATTTGGCGCATTC
>CAYOOG010000053.1:0-15667 GCA_964405515.1 uncultured Alphaproteobacteria bacterium
AAGGTGTTGTGGCGGCGGCGCGGGAGGTCAGCCTCAATGTGCCGCTGGTGGTGCGGCTGGCGGGAACCAACGTGGACCTGGGCCAGAAGATTCTTGCCGATTCAGGCCTTCCGATAATTTCCGCCGGAGATCTGGGCGAAGGTGCTGAAAAGATCGTCAAAGCCGTGAAGGATGCCGCCTGATGTCCATTCTTGTAGACGCCAATACAAAGGTCATTTGCCAGGGCTTCACCGGCGCCCAGGGCACCTTCCACTCCGAACAGGCCATTGCCTACGGCACCCAGATGGTCGGCGGGGTAACACCGGGCAAGGGTGGCTCCACGCACCTGGACCTGCCGGTCTTTGATACTTTGGCCGATGCGGTCGAGGCTACCGGGGCCGACGCAACCGTTATTTACGTGCCGCCGCCGTTTGCCGCCGACGCCATCCTGGAAGCCGTGGCCGCGGAAATTCCATTGGCCGTTTGCATTACCGAGGGAATCCCGGTGCTCGACATGGTCCGCGTGAAGCGCGCGCTCGGCAATTCCAAGACCCGTCTTGTCGGGCCCAATTGCCCCGGCGTCATCACGCCGGGTGCTTGCAAGATCGGCATCATGCCCGGCCATATTCACATGGAAGGCTCGGTTGGCGTGGTCTCGCGCTCGGGCACCTTGACCTATGAAGCGGTGGACCAGACCACGGCCGTCGGCCTGGGGCAGACCACCTGCGTCGGGATCGGCGGCGATCCCGTGAACGGAACCAATTTCGTCGATGTCCTGGACTTGTTCCTGGCCGACGACAAGACCGAGTCCATCGTCATGATCGGCGAGATCGGCGGCACGGCCGAGGAAGAAGCCGCGGATCTGATCAAGTCGTCCAAGACCAAGAAGCCCGTGGTCGGCTTTATTGCCGGGCTGACGGCGCCGCCCGGCCGGCGAATGGGCCACGCCGGGGCGATCATCTCCGGCGGCAAGGGCACGGCGGGCGACAAGAGCGAGGCCATGCGCGGCGCCGGCATCACGGTTACCGAGTCGCCGGCGGCCATTGGCACGACCTTGAAAGAGGTGCTCGGCGGCTAGATTTTCACCCGCCGGGGGGCGGGGCACGGATATCACCAAATCAGCCAACAGAGGGAAATGGCGGCGCGCAAGCGGCGGAAACCCCTTATCGTCAATACTTTAGTAAGAATTAGGGTGCAAAGATGTTAACAACCGCCTTATAAGGCGAGACATAATTAATCTTTGTTAACCATGTTGGCGGCGTAAATCCCGCACGGTTGGCTGGAAAAATGGCACAAGACAAGTCGACTGCCCTATCGGGCAGCAATAGCGCCTTTATCGAACAGCTCCACGCGCGATACCTGGAAGATTCGGGTGCCGTGGACGAAAGCTGGCGCGCATTCTTTGCAGAGTTGGACGCCGACGCGAACGGCGCCCTCGGCAACGGCAGCGCCGCTGCTTCATGGGCGCGCGATGACTGGCCGGAAGTTCCGGTTGTGGAAGGCTTCGAGGCCGCTGCAACCGCCGCCATCGAGCAAGCCTCGGCGGCCAAGGGCCAAGCCGCGCCCACGGCGTCCGCTGCAACCGCAGATGCGCGCTCGGCAACGCTGGATTCCATCCGTGCCCTGATGCTGGTGCGCGCCTTTCGGGTGCGCGGGCATCTGCAGGCCGATCTCGATCCCTTAGGGCTCATGGAGCGTCCGGACCACAGCGAACTTGACCCCCTGAATTACGGCTTCGGTGAAGAAGACTACGACCGGCCCATATTCATCGACCACGTGCTGGGGCTGGAAACGGCGACCCTGAGTGAGATCCTTGTCATTCTCCGCCGCACCTACTGCTCGATCATCGGCGTCGAGTTTATGCACATCAGCGAGCCCGCCGAAAAGGCCTGGGTTCAGGAACGCATTGAAGGCCGCGACAAGGAAGTCAAATTCTCGCCCGAGGGCAAGAAAGCCATTCTGGCCAAGCTCATCGAGGCCGAGGAATTCGAGCACTTCCTCAACCGGAAGTTCCCCGGCACCAAGCGTTTCGGACTCGACGGTGGCGAGGCGCTGATCCCGGCCATGGAAAGCATCATCAAGGTGGGTGGCCAGTTGGGCGTCAAGGAAATCGTCATCGGCATGCCCCACCGCGGCCGCTTGAGCGTGCTGGCCAACGTCATGGCAAAACCGCTGGCTGCCATATTCAGCGAGTTTCAGGGCGCCTCCGCCCAACCCGACGATGTCAGCGCCATGGGCGACGTCAAGTATCACTTGGGGGCTTCCTCGGACCGGGAGTTCGACAATAATCTTGTGCACTTGTCCTTGTCCGCCAATCCGTCCCACTTGGAGGCCGTTGATCCGGTAGTGCTTGGCAAGGTCCGCGCCAAGCAAGGTCAGTGGAAAGATCTGAGCCGAAGTGTCGCACTGCCGGTGCTGATGCACGGCGACGCGGCTTTTTCCGGCCAGGGCCTTGTGGCGGAATGTTTCGGCCTTGCCGGCGCGCGGGGCCACCGTTCCGGCGGTGCCATTCATATTGTCGTGAACAACCAGATCGGCTTTACAACGGCGCCCAAGGACACGCGCATATCTCCTTACCCCTCCGACATGTCAAAGATGGTTCAGGCGCCGATCTTCCACGTCAACGGCGACGATCCGGAAGCCGTGACCCACGTCATGAAGATCGCGACGGAATTTCGCCAACTGTTCAAGCGTGACGTGGTCGTGGACATGTACTGTTACCGCCGCTATGGCCACAATGAAGGGGACGATCCCTCGTTCACACAACCCTTGATGTACGACAAGATCGCCAGCCATCCCAGCACGCGGAACATTTACGCCAAGAAACTTGTTGCCGAAGGTCTTTTGAGCGAGGCGGAAGTCGAACAGATGGCCCTGGATTGCCGCGAGGCCATGCAGCAGGGCTTCGACGCCGCCGCCGGCTACAAACCCAACAAGGCCGATTGGCTCGAGGGTCAATGGGCGGGCATAGAGGCGGCCTCGGGTGACGCGCGCCGCGGCCATACGGCGGTCGAAATGGCCGCTCTCCGGCAGGTGGGTGGGGCGCTCACGGCTCTGCCGGACGATCTCAATATCCATAAGACCCTCAAGCGCATTCTGGCAAACAAGGCGAAGATGCTGGAGCCCGGCGGCCACATCGATTGGGCAACGGGCGAGGCGCTGGCCTTTGGCACCTTGATCGATGAGGGTTACAACGTGCGTCTCTCCGGCCAGGATTGCGGGCGCGGTACTTTCAGCCAGCGCCACTCGGTGTGGGTCGATCAGGATACTGAAGAACGCTTCGTGCCGTTGAATAACGTTCGCGCCGACCAGACCGCCCATTACGAAGTTATCGACAGCTTGTTGTCGGAAGCGGCGGTGCTGGGCTTCGAGTACGGCTACAGCATGGCCGAGCCCGACACCTTGACCATATGGGAGGCTCAGTTCGGCGATTTTGCCAACGGCGCCCAGGTCATCATCGACCAGTTCATCGTACCGGGCGAGGCAAAATGGCTTCGCATGAGCGGCCTTGTCATGCTCTTGCCCCACGGTTTCGAAGGCCAGGGGCCGGAACACTCCTCGGCACGGCTGGAACGTTACCTGCAACTGTGTGGCGACGACAACATGCAGGTGGTCAATTGCACCACACCCGCCAACTTCTTCCATGTGTTGCGGCGGCAGATACACCGAAAGTTCCGCAAGCCGCTGATCGTGATGTCGCCAAAGTCATTACTGCGCCACAAGCGCGCGGTCTCGCGGCTGGAGGAATTGGGGCCGGACACAACGTTTCACCGTTTGCTTTGGGACGACGCGGAGGTTCTGCCCGATACGCCTGTGCGTTTGCAGCCCGACAGTAAGATTCAGCGCGTCATATTGTGCAGCGGAAAAATCTATTACGACCTTTTGGAAGAACGCGACAAGCGTGGCCTCGACAGTGTCTACCTGATGCGTCTCGAGCAACTCTATCCGTTCCCGATCAAGGCACTGGCCGAGGAACTTGAACGGTTCCGCCAGGCCGAAATCATCTGGTGCCAGGAAGAGCCAAAGAACATGGGCGCCTGGCATTACATGGAGGATCGGCTGGAGACGCTGCTGCGCAATATGCATATGTCCCACGAACGGCCGGTTTACGTGGGGCGCCGCGCTTCCGCCTCGCCGGCGGCCGGTAGCATGTCCCGCCACAAGACCGAACAGGAAGCGGTCGTGGACATGGCGCTCACTCTTTAGCCCGGAAAGGACGAAGTTTTCATGACGACAGAAATTCGCGTGCCCGACCTGGGCGAATCCGTAACCGAAGGCACGGTCGGGCGCTGGCTCAAATCCGTGGGCGAGGCCGTGGCGCTGGACGAACAGTTGGCCGAACTGGAAACCGACAAGGTGGCCATGGAAATCAACGCTCCAGCCGCCGGTGTGCTGGTGGAGATAACCGCGGCAGAGGGCGCAACGGTCGAAGTGGGCGCGCTGGTCGGCGTCATTGATGAATTGGCGACCGCTTCCGCGGCCGCGCCTGCGCCCGAGGCTGAACTCGTAGCACAAGCGGCCCCGGCCCCGGCCCCGGCTGCAACGGCGCCTGCCATGGCCCCGGCGGCGCGCAAGCTGATTGAAGAAAACACCCTTGATCCCGCCGGCATTGCGGGTACGGGCAAGGACGGGCACATCACCAAGGGGGATGTGCTGAAAGCTCTTGAAGGCGGCGGGGCCCCGGCCCCGGCTGCCGCGCCCTCCGCTCCGCCTGTTTCCACCGGGCCGCGAGACCAAGCGGCGCTGGAAGAACGCGTGCCCATGACGCGCTTGCGCAAGCGCATCGCCGAGCGCCTCAAGGAAGCACAGAACACCGCCGCCATGCTCACGACTTTCAACGAGGTCGACATGACCAACCTGATGGCGGCGCGCAACGAATACCGCGACGTGTTTGAAAAGAAACACGGCGTGCGCCTGGGTTTCATGTCGTTCTTCGTCAAGGCGGCCGTGGTGGCGCTCAAGGATATTCCGGCGGTGAACGGGGAAATTGACGGCGACGATATCGTCTACAAAAATTATTACCACATGGGCGTCGCGGTCAGCACGCCAACGGGTCTTGTGGTGCCGGTGCTGCGCGACGCCGACAAGCTGGGCTTCGCCGATATCGAAAAATCCATTAACGACTTAGGCCTCCGTGCCCGCGACGGGAAGTTGTCGCTGCCGGAATTGCAGGGCGGCACCTTCACCATTTCCAACGGTGGTGTCTTCGGCTCGCTCATGTCCACGCCCATCTTGAACCCGCCGCAGTCGGGCATATTGGGCATGCACAAGATTCAGAAACGCCCAGTCGCCATCGGCGACAACATAGAAATACGCCCCATGATGTATCTGGCGCTGTCCTACGACCACCGCATTGTCGACGGGCGCGAGGCCGTGACCTTCCTGGTGCGCCTCAAGGAATGCGTCGAAGACCCTCAGCGTATTCTGCTGGATTTATGATTCATGGCTGATCAAGCCTACGACCTTGTTGTCATCGGCGGCGGCCCCGGGGGCTACGTGGCTGCCATCCGTGCCGCGCAATTGGGCCTCAAGGTGGCCTGCGTGGAAATGCGCGGGGCGCTCGGTGGCACCTGCCTGAACGTCGGTTGTATTCCCTCGAAGTCTCTGTTGCACGCTTCCGAGGAATTCGACAAGGCCGCGAACCACTTGGGCGACCTTGGCATCAAGACCGGTAAGGTCAGTCTCGATCTGGCGACCATGATGGGGGCCAAGGACAAGACCGTGGGCGAATTGACCCAGGGCATCGAATTTCTGTTCAAGAAGAACAAGGTGGATTACGTCAGGGGCCGGGGGCAGATTGCCGCGCCCGGCAAGGTGGCCGTCTCGGGCGGCGATGGTGACCGGGAACTCGCCACGAAAAACATTCTTATCGCCACGGGCTCGGCGCCGGCGGATCTACCCGGCGTGGAAATGGATGAGAAACGCATTGTCTCCTCCACCGGCGCGCTCAGTTTATCCAAGGTGCCGAAGCATCTCGTCGTCATCGGCGCCGGGGTCATTGGTCTGGAGCTGGGCTCGGTTTGGCGGCGCCTGGGGGCGGAGGTCACCGTGGTCGAATTCCTCGATCGCATCACGCCGGAAATGGACGGCGAGGTGGCGAAGAACCTGCAGCGCATGCTCAAGCGCCAGGGCCTTGAGTTCAAGCTGTCGACCAAAGTCACCGGCGCCAAGGCGACGAAGACCGGCGTCACGCTGACCGCCGAACCGGTGGCGGGCGGCGAGGCGGAGGCCATCAAGGCCGACGTTGTGCTGGTGGCCGTCGGACGCAGGCCCTACACCGAAGGCTTGGGGCTAGAGGAAGCTGGCGTGGCCATGGATCTGGCGGGCCGGGTAGACGTGGACGATCACTACAAGACCAACGTCGAGGGCATTTACGCCATTGGTGACGTGATCGACGGCCCCATGCTTGCGCACAAGGCCGAGGAAGAAGGCGTGGCCGTGGCCGAACTGCTGGCCGGGCAAAGCCCGCACGTGAACTACGGCGCCATACCGGGGGTGATCTACACTAGCCCCGAGGTGGCGAGCGTCGGTGCCACGGAAGAATCCCTGAATGCCCAAGGCGTAGATTACACCGTCGGCAAGTTCCCGCTCGCCGCCAACGCCCGCGCCAAGATCGCCGATGGCGGTCAGGGTTTCGTCAAGGTGTTGGCGGACAAGGTGACGGACGAAGTGCTGGGCGTGCACATCATTGCGGCGGATGCCGGTAACATGATTGCCGAAGCCGTGCTGGCCATGGAATACAAGGCCAGCGCAGAGGACATCGCGCGGACCTGCCACGCCCACCCGACGGAAATGGAAGCGGTCAAGGAAGCGGCTCTGGCCGTCGCCGGCCGGGCTATTCACGCCTAGGCGAACTCAAACCTCATCAAAGGCCGGGTGGTAGTGCGCCAGACCGGCGCAGTCGGCGAGGGCGCCGGCGGTCAGTTCCAGGGCCATGAAGGCGTCACCGCCGCCGAACTTGCAAGAGAGCCCATAGCGCGACGCGGGCGCAAAGCCGAAGCGCGGATAAAACGGAACGTGGCCGAGCACGATTACGGCGTCTTGAGCCATTGCCCGGGCGACCGCCAGACCGCCTTCGACCATGGCCGAGCCAATACCCTGATTCTGATAGTCCGGCAGCACCGCCATGGGCCCGAGACCCAAAACCCTGATCGTTTCTGCGCCTGCAATACGGGCCGGGCTGAAGGCAATGTGGCCGACGATCTGGTCGTCTTCCTCGGCCACCAGTGAAATCGGCAGCGCTTCGGCGTCGCGCAGCCGCTCAATCAGCACCGCTTCTCCGGCCTGCCCAAAGACCAAGTTATTGACTTCGTGGATCGCTTCTCTGTCGGCGGGGCCTTCCTCGCGGATAATGCTCATGGGATCGAATCCTGTTAACTAAACGTGTATCGGGGAAATTGCTCAAGGGGCGGCATTAACCATAATTTTACGAAAAAGCGGTCATTTTCGCGCTCTAGGGTGGTTTTCTTGGTAAATTTTCGTCAATTGGGCCGTATCCACCTCCGTGTAAATTTGCGTGGACGAAAGGCTGGCGTGGCCCAAAAGCTCCTGAATGGTCCGCAGATCACCCCCGCCGCCGAGCAAATGGGTGGCAAAACTGTGGCGCAGGGCATGGGGCGTGGCCGAATCCGGCAGGCCCAGCCGCGCGCGCAAGGTCTGCATGGCCAGTTGCAAGGCCCGGGGCCGCAATCGCCCGCCGCGCACGCCAATGAATAGCGGCCCATCGGCCGGCAATTCGCGCGGGCAGGCCTCCACATAGGCGGCAATAGCCTCGCGCACCACGGGCAGGACCGCCACCAGCCGCTGCTTGCCACCCTTGCCGGTAATCATCATGGAATCTTTTGTCGGCGCCTCGCGCCGGTCGAGGGATAGCGCCTCCGAAATGCGCAGGCCGCAACCGTACAACAGGCAAATCACCGCCGCGTCGCGCAGGCCCACCCATCCTTCGCGCGGAACCTCGGCGGCTTGGGTCACCACGCGTTTGGCGTCCCCGGGGCTGAGCGGCTTGGGAATGGCATGGGGCAGTTTGGGCGAGCGCAGACTGGCGAGGGCGGCGTTTTCGGCCAGGCCCCGGCGCTCAAGGAAGCGGAAAAAGCTCCTCAGGCTGGACAGGGTTCGGGCGAGGGAGCGGCTGGACAGGCTCTCGCCCCGGCGGCGCGCCAAGAAAGCCCGGAAATCCGCTGTACTCAAGGTCTCCAGTGCGGCGAGGCTGGGCGCCGCACCTAAGTGTTCCGCCAGGAAGACGAAAAAGTTCTCCAAGTCCCGCTCGTAGGCCAGGCGGGTGTTAAGCGCCAGACGGCGTTCCGATTCCAGATACCGGGACCAGGCCAGCAATTGCTCGCGGAGGGCCGCCGCCGCCGGCACCCGATCGGCCAGAGTTCTTGTCAATCCAGGTGCAGCCATCCGAGCAGACAGCGGCCTAGGGCCTGGGCCAGGAAACTCAATAGTTCCGTGCCCTGGCCGGGGTGGAACTTGTCGGCCTCGCGGGAGCCAAGGGCCAAAAGCACCGCCGGGTCCTCGGCGCCGACGTCGATGCGCAAGAGGGCGTCGGAGCGTACCAGGGGCGCGGCGGGACCAAATATTTCGTCCAGGCAATCTCCTTCCACGCGCAGAACGATATCCCGTTCGGCGCCAACTAGCTGGTCCACGTCGCCGGGCGAGAGGACGCGGACATCGTTTTCGCTTCCCACCAGTGCGGCGTTGCCTTCGATACAGAGGCTGACAGCATCCACGTTGAGAATATCGGTGAAGTGCCCGGTCACGGTGTGAACCAGATGCTCCAGGGTGCCGGCCTCCAACATGGCCAGCACGGCCGCGTGAATTTGGCTCTGACCCGCCATATTGCTGCGCGAGGTGGCGATCAGCTCGTCCCAGTGCCCGCCGAGGCGTTTTACCTCCGATTGTAGTTTTTCCAGCATGAATCGTTGCAGGTCCAGAACGTTTTCGCCGGCGTCCAGGGCGGGCGGCACCAGCGAGCCAATGACCTCCAAGTGCTCTGCAAGAAACTCCGGGTGGGATTTCAGGTATTCGGCCACCGCCTCGGCCGTCAGTTCGGGCCCGTCTTCGGGGCGATCATCGTCGGGCTTGTGAGTCACGGCTGAGCTTCCGGCAATGTTCTAGGTAAGGATGCTCTGGCCGGTCTTTTCCCAATCCTTGAGGAAGGCGGCCAAGCCCTTGTCGGTCAGCGGGTGTTGAGTGAGTTTTCGCAGTACGTCCGGCGGCACCGTGGCGACCTCGGCGCCGGCAAGGCCGGCCTCCAAAACGTGGGTCGGGTTGCGGACGGAGGCCACCAGCACTTCCGTGGTCAAGGCCTCGTAGTTGCCGAAGATCTCGCAAATGTCATGGATCAACTGCATGCCGTCCTGGCCTATATCGTCAAGGCGGCCGACGAAGGGCGAGACGAAGGTCGCGCCGGCCTTGGCCGCCAGAAGCGCCTGCACGGCGGAAAAGCACAGGGTCACATTGACCATGGTGCCCTCGCCCGTGAGCGCCTTGCAGGCTTTCAGGCCGTCCCAGGTCAGGGGCACCTTGATGCAGATATTGTCCGCCAGTTTCGCCAGTTTCTTGCCTTCTTTGATCATCGCTGCGGATTCGGTGGCGGTAACCTCGGCGCTTACCGGGCCGTCCACGGCCTCGCAAATCTCGCCAAGCACCTCGACGAAATCACGGCCGCTTTTGGCCACGAGAGAAGGATTAGTGGTGACGCCATCCACCAGACCGGTCGCGGCCAGCTCTCGTATCTCGTCAATTTCGGCGGTATCAACAAAGAATTTCATATGTACTTATCCTAAATCTGCACGCGACTGCCGCCCGTCTTGTTCCTCAACCCGGTGGCTGGCACAGTGTAGCCGAAGCACTGCTGGCGCCTAACCATTTTTTGGCGGCTGCGGGGGCTTCTGGAACAATGCCCGATCCGAATCCTGGTTTCCGCCATGACCGAGAATCCCGCCAAGGACAAGCCAGCCGATGCGTCGATGCGCGTACGCGTGCTGCTGCCGTTGCCCCTGGCCGGCGCCTATGACTACCGGGCGCCCGAGGACATGGTCCTGGCCCCCGGCGATTTCGTCAGCGTGCCGCTGGTCAGCCGCCGCCTCAACGGCGTGGTCTGGGACGGCTCTGATGATGACGGCAAGGCGGTAGCCGACGACCGCCTGAAGCAGGTTCTGGGGCGGCTAGAGGTGCCGGCCCTGGCGCCCGAGGCCCGGCGCTTTGTCGATTGGGTGGCGGGCTATACCTTGTCACCGCCTGGCGCCGTGCTGCGCATGATCATGAACGTGCCGGCGGCTCTGGTCCCGCCCAAGCCCCGCGTCGGCTACACCCTGGGTGGACCGATGCCTGAAAAAATCACGGCGGCGCGCCGCCGGGTTATCGAGGTACTGGAAAATGGCCCGCCCAGGACGGTCATGGACTTGGCGCGGGAAGCCGCGGTTGGCCCCGGCGTGGTGCGCGGCCTTGCCGATAAGGGCACGCTGGTGACGGTGGTCCTTGCCGATCCGGAGGGCTCGGCCAAGCCGGACTGGCAACTGCCCGGCCCCTCTTTGTCCCCGGACCAGGCCACGGCGGCGGCGGCGCTCAAACAAGAAGTAGTGGATAGCGGCTTCACGACCACCCTGTTGGATGGTGTCACCGGTTCCGGCAAGACCGAAGTCTATTTCGAGGCCATCGCGGCGGCCCTGGAAAAGGGTGTTCAGGTCTTGGTGCTGCTGCCGGAAATAAGCCTGACCGCCCAGTGGCTGGAGCGCTTCACCGCCCGTTTCGGCGCGCCGCCCGCGGCCTGGCACTCGGATTTGGGGTCTGCGAGGCGGCGGCGCACCTGGCGGGCGGTGGCGGAGGGCCGCGCGCGCGTGATCGTCGGCGCCCGCTCGGCGCTCTTTCTGCCCTATGCCGAACTCGGCCTCATTGTGGTGGACGAGGAGCACGACGTTTCCTTCAAGCAGGAGGAGGGCGTGGTCTACCACGCCCGGGACATGGCCGTGGTGCGCGGCTCCCTTGGGGCCTTTCCCGTGGTCTTGGCCTCGGCCACGCCGTCGCTGGAAAGCATGGTTAACGTGCGCGACGGACGTTACGGGCATCTGAGCCTGCCCGACCGGCACGGCGGCGCGGAGCTCCCCGAGGTGACGGTGGTCGATATGCGCCGAGAGGCGCCGGACGCGGGCCACTGGCTGTCGCCCCCCCTGGCCGCCGCCTTGGCCGAAACCGTGGGCGCGGGGGAGCAGGCGCTGTTGTTTCTCAACCGCCGGGGCTATGCGCCGCTCACCCTTTGCCGGGCTTGCGGTCACCGGTTTGAATGCCCCAACTGTTCGGCCTGGTTGGTGGAACACCGCCACGCCGCCTTCTTGATGTGCCATCACTGCGGCTATCAGACGCCGCCGCCCCAGGCCTGCCCGTCCTGCGAGACCGAGGGCCGCCTGGCGGTTTGCGGGCCGGGCGTGGAGCGCCTGGCCGAGGAGGTTACCGCCCTGCTGCCCGGTGTCCGTCTGGCGGTGCTGGCCAGCGATACCCTGAGTGGTCCCGAGGCCGTGGCCGGATTCGTCGATCTGGTGGAGCGCCATGAAGTGGATTTGCTCATCGGCACGCAAATTCTTGCCAAGGGCCACCATTTCCCCCTGCTGACCCTGGTCGGCGTGATCGATGCCGACTTGGGGCTGGCCGGGGGCGATTTGCGCGCGGCGGAACGCACCTACCAGTTGCTGGCCCAAGTCGCCGGGCGGGCCGGCCGCGCGGGCCGCCCGGGCCGCGTCTTTCTTCAGACCTATATGCCCGAGCATAAGGTGATTGCGGCCATGGTCTCCGGCGACCGCGACCGCTTTCTCACCGAGGAGGCCGAGGCCCGTCAAGATGCCGGGATGCCGCCTTTTGGCCGCCTCGCGGCGCTAATCGTATCCGGCCTCGATGCCGAGGCGGTGATATCGACCGCGCAAGACCTGGGCCGCGCTGCGCCCCGGGGCAAGGGCGTTGCGGTGTTTGGCCCGGCCCCGGCACCTCTGCCGCTGCTGCGGGGCCGCCACCGCCACAGGCTGCTCATGAAGGCGGCGCGCAACGTGGATGTGCAACAAACCGTCCGCCGTTGGCTGGCCGCCGTAAAGCCACCGGGCGGGGTCCGCGTCCGCGTCGATATCGACCCCTATGGATTTCTTTAGAAAACACCCGGGGAATCGCCTCACGCCGTTGCTCAGTGGGGCCTTGCGGGCGTCTCGGGGCGGCTATCGGGTTGTCAGTCCCGTGGCACTGTGTTAGGTATCCCCTGCCTGCGGGGACAGCAACTTCGCGGGTGGTGTAACGAGCGATTATCATAGAGATATCAATAAGTTAGAATCCCAACGACGGCCCGGAAGCAAGACCAAGCCGAGTGCCGTTACGCCTCATGAGGGCCGACCCGAGTGTCCAACAATCAGACCCCTTCCGCCGGTGTTCCCGGCCGTTACGCGACCGCCCTCTTTGACCTGGGCGAAGAGCGCGGCATGCTGGATCAGGTGGAACAGGATCTTGCCGGGCTCGGCAGGCTGGTGGATGAAAACTCAGACCTGCAACGGCTCATAAGCAGCCCCATTTTCGGTCACGACGAGCAGGCGGCGGCCATCGCCGCGGTGGCCGAGAAGGCCAAATTGAGTGATCTGACCAAGGGATTTCTGGGCCTTGTCGCCCAAAACCGCCGTCTTGGCCAATTGGCGGCCATTATCAGTGCTTTCGAGGCCCTGGCGGCCTCGCGCCGGGGCGAGATCACCGGCCGCGTAGTCTCCGCCACGCCCTTGGGCGAAGGCCAGGCCGAGGCGCTCGAATCTTCCCTGGCCAAGGCCATGGGCCAACAGGTCACATTACAAACCAGCGTCGACGAGAGTTTGATCGGCGGACTTACCGTTCAGGTGGGCTCGCGCATGGTCGATTCCTCGTTGCGAACTAAAATCCGTAATCTTGAAGTCGCCATGAAAGGGGTTGGATGATGGACATCCGCGCGGCGGAAATTTCCGCCATCCTGAAAGAGCAAATCGCAAATTTTGGCACCGAGGCCGAAGTCTCGGAGGTAGGTCAGGTTCTCTCCGTCGGCGACGGCATCGCCCGGGTCTATGGGCTAGATAATATCCAGGCCGGGGAGATGGTCGAGTTTGCCGACGGCACCCGTGGCATGGCGCTGAATTTGGAAATTGACAACGTCGGCGTTGTGATTTTCGGCGATGACCGCAACATCAAGGAAGGCGAGACGGTCAAACGTACCGGCGCCATCGTCGACACGCCCGTGGGCAAGGGGCTGCTGGGACGGGTTGTGGATGCCTTGGGCGAACCCATCGACGGAAAGGGCCCCATCGAGTCGACGGAACGCAGCATGGTCGAGGTCAAGGCACCCGGCATCATTCCCCGCCAGAGCGTGCACGAACCCGTGCAAACCGGCCTTAAGGCCATCGATAGCCTGATTCCCATCGGCCGCGGCCAGCGCGAATTGATCATCGGTGATCGGCAGACCGGTAAAACGGCCATCGCCATCGATACCATCCTCAACCAAAAAGAAGTGAACGCCGGCGGCGACGAATCCAAGAAGCTGTATTGCGTTTATGTGGCCATCGGTCAAAAGCGCTCGACAGTGGCGCAGATCGTCAAGACCTTGCAGGACGCCGGCGCTCTTGAATACACCATAGTCGTGTCGGCTACGGCGTCGGAACCGGCGCCACTGCAATTCCTGGCGCCCTACACGGGCTGCACCATGGGCGAATACTTCCGTGACAACGGCATGCACGCCCTGATCATTTATGATGATCTCTCGAAGCAGGCCATCGCCTACCGCCAGATGTCGCTCTTGCTGCGCCGCCCGCCGGGGCGCGAAGCCTTCCCGGGTGACGTTTTCTATTTGCACTCCCGCCTGCTGGAGCGCGCGGCCAAAATGAGCGCCGAAAACGGCGGTGGGTCGCTGACCGCCCTGCCGATCATCGAAACCCAGGCCGGCGATGTGTCGGCCTACATTCCGACCAACGTTATTTCCATTACCGACGGCCAGATCTTCCTGGAGACGGAGCTCTTCTATCAAGGCATCCGCCCGGCGGTGAGTGTCGGCTTATCGGTTAGCCGTGTTGGCTCCGCCGCGCAGGTCAAGGCCATGAAACAGGTGGCCGGATCGATCAAGCTGGAGCTGGCCCAGTACCGGGAAATGGCGGCTTTCGCTCAGTTCGGCTCCGACCTTGACCCGGCGACGCAAAAGCTCTTGAACCGCGGCGCGCGCCTCACGGAACTCTTGAAACAGCCGCAGTACTCGCCTCTGTCGGTTGCCGATCAGGTGGCCTCGGTATTCGCGGGTGTACGCGGATACCTTGACGATATCGCCGTCGACGATGTGCAGCGTTTCGAGGAATCATTCCTCTCGGACATGCGCTCCAAGCACGGCGAGGTACTGTCGGCCATTTCCGAGGAAGGAGAAGTTTCGGAGGCCACCGAAGAAAAGCTAATTTCCATTCTCGACGAGTTCGCCAAGAACTTCGCCTAAGTCAGGAAAGAGCGCGTTAAAAAGCCATGCCAAGTCTCAAAGACCTGAGAAACCGGATCGGCACCGTCAAGTCGACGCAGAAGATCACCAAGGCCATGCAGATGGTGGCGGCTTCCAAGTTGCGCCGGGCGCAGGAGGCGGCGGAGGCCGCACGGCCCTACGCCGATCGCCTAGGGGCCGTCTTGGCATCGCTCGCCGCCAGCGCCGAGGGTCAGGATTCGGCACCACGCCTGATGGTCGGCACCGGCGCCGACGACGTGCATCTTGTCGTCGTCTGCACTGCCGACCGTGGTCTTTGTGGCGGGTTTAATTCGTCCATCGTGCGCGCGGCCAAGAAGCACCTGTCGGAGCTTCAGGCGACGGGCAAGCAATTCAAGATTATCTGCGTCGGACGCAAGAGCCGCGAGCAATTGAAGCGGGAATATAGGGACTCAATCATCGAAACCTTCGAGCTGGGCAATGCCCGCACGATAAGTTTTGATGAGGCGGGTCCGGTGGCCAAAAAGATCCTGGAGATGTTTGAGGCCGGAGAATTCGACGTCTGCACCCTGCTATACAGTCACTTTAAGTCGGTCATGACTCAGATTGTCACCTCGCGCAGCCTCGTGCCGGCGGAAATTTCCGAGGCAGAAGACGGGCTCGACGGGGAGGCGGCGGAAAGCTTTGGCGGCGCGGTTTACGATTACGAACCGGGCGAGGCGGAGATTCTTGAGGAACTGTTGCCGCTGAATTTGTCAGTGCAGGTCCTGCGCGCGCTCCTGGAAAACGCCGCCAGCGAACAGGGTGCGCGGATGGCGGCCATGGATAGTGCCACACGCAATGCCGGCGAGATGATCGACGGTCTGACCTTGGCGTACAACCGTTCGCGCCAGGCCCAGATCACTCGTGAGCTTATTGAAATTATTTCCGGCGCCGAGGCTATCTAGCTTTGCGCTGGTATTGGAATTGACTTTGTATCGACGGAGAAAACCATGACCACAGGCAAACAGGCTGGACGTATCAGCCAAGTTATCGGCGCCGTTGTCGACGTGCAATTCGACGGCCACCTGCCGGCGATCTTGAATGCTCTTCAATGCGAGAATCAGGGCAAGACCATGGTACTTGAGGTGGCGCTGCACTTGGGCGAGTCAACCGTGCGCACCATTGCCATGGATACCACCGACGGCCTGGTGCGCGGTGCCGAGGTCGTGGACACCGGCGAGCCCATCACCATGCCGG
>CAYOOG010000054.1:0-15569 GCA_964405515.1 uncultured Alphaproteobacteria bacterium
GACCTTCCTGCCGGCAGTAGGCGCGTTCTTTATTCTGTTGATCCGGGGCGAGGAGGAGGTGGTCAAGCGCAACGCCCGCAACGTCGCGCTGTGGACGACCATGATTAATCTGGTGCTGGCCTTCATGCTCTGGCTGGATTTCGATAACAGCACCGCCGAGATGCAATTCGTGGAGTATTCGCCGTGGATTACCGACACCATCGGTTACCGCATGGGCGTCGATGGAATTTCCATGCTCTTTATCGTGCTCACGGCGTTCCTTATGCCCCTGTGCATTCTTGCCAGTTGGCGTTCGATCACGACCCAAGTTAAGGAATACATGATCGCCTTTTTGATCATGGAAACCATGATGATCGGCGTCTTCTGCGCCATGGATCTGGTGCTGTTCTACCTGTTTTTCGAGGCCGGCCTTATCCCCATGTTCCTTATCATCGGCGTTTGGGGTGGTGAGCGGCGCGTTTATGCCGCCTTCAAGTTCTTCCTTTATACGCTGCTCGGCTCGGTGTTGATGTTGCTGGCGGTATTGGCCATGTACCTGGATGCCGGGACCACGTCCATGCCGGCGCTGATGGAGCATGTCTTCGATCCGGATATGCAAAAATGGCTGTGGCTGGCCTTCTTTGCTTCCTTTGCGGTCAAAATGCCCATGTGGCCCGTGCACACGTGGCTGCCGGACGCCCACGTCGAAGCGCCCACGGCCGGGTCGGTCATTCTGGCCGGCGTGCTGTTGAAAATGGGTGGCTACGGATTTTTACGCTTTTGCCTGCCCATGTTCCCGTTTGCCTCGGAATACTTCACGCCGCTGATTTTCGGCCTCAGCGTGGTGGCGGTTATTTATACCTCCCTGGTGGCGCTGATGCAGGAGGACATGAAGAAACTGGTCGCCTATTCCTCGGTGGCCCACATGGGGTTCGTGACCATCGGCATTTTCACCATGAACGTTCAAGGCATCGAAGGCGGCATCTTCCAAATGTTGAGCCACGGCATCATTTCGGCCGCGCTGTTCCTTTGCGTTGGCGTGATTTATGACCGCATGCACACCCGGCGCATCGATGCCTATGGCGGACTCGTGCATCGCATGCCCATGTATGCCCTGGCCTTTATGATCTTCATACTGGCGGGCGTGGGCCTGCCCGCGACCAGCGGATTTGTCGGCGAATTCCTCGCTATCGTCGGTGCCTATCAGGTTAACACCTGGGTTGCCGTGTTGATGACCACCGGTGTGGTGTTGGCGGCGGCTTATTCCCTGTGGCTCTACCGACGCGTGATCTTTGGCGAGCTTACGAAGCCCGAGTTGCAGGACATTCTCGATTTAAGTCCGCGTGAGGTTCTGATTTTTGTGCCGCTTATTCTGGCCACCCTATGGTTTGGCGTAAACCCAACACCGATTCTCGATGTCATGCACGTTTCAGTCGATCATCTTATCGCACAACAGCAGGCCGGTATTGAGGCGGCGCGGATCGCCATGGACACTGTTGGCGCCGCGGCAGGAGGACTGGGCCGATGATGTCTTTCGCCGCGCCAAACCTTATGCCCGCCTTGCCGGAACTGGTGCTGGGTGTTTCGTCCATGGTGCTACTGATGATAGGCGTGTTCCGGGGCGAGGGCTCATCACGAGGCCTGTCCTGGTTGGCGGTTACGGTATTGGGCTTGGCCTTTGTTTTCGTGCTGGCGACGGGTGGCAGCCGCGTCACCACTTTCGGCGGGCTCTATGTCGCCGACAGTTTCGCGCTCTTCGCCAAGGGCTTGGTGCTTCTCGGCTCCGCCGTGACCATCATTCTGGCGCTCGGCCACCAGGAAGACCAAAGCCTTAGCCGCTTCGAGTTCCCCATTCTGGTGGTGCTCGCGGCGCTCGGCATGTGCATGATGATCTCGGCCAACGATCTGATGTCCCTGTATGTCGGGATTGAACTGCAAAGCCTGTGCCTCTATGTGCTCGCGAGTTTCCGGCGGGATTCGTTGCGATCCACGGAGGCCGGTCTGAAGTACTTCGTGCTCGGCGCCCTGTCGTCCGGCATGTTGCTGTACGGCTGTTCGCTCATTTATGGATTTACCGGCACCACTAATTTCTCGGTGCTCGCCGACTTGCTTAGTGGCGAAGGATCAGAAGCGCCTGTGGGTGTGATCATCGGCGTTGTATTCCTGTCGGCTGGATTGGCCTTCAAGGTTTCGGCGGTACCGTTCCATATGTGGACGCCGGACGTTTACGAAGGTGCACCGACACCGGTTACCGCCTTTTTTGCCATCGGACCAAAAATTGCCGCAATGGCGTTATTCCTGCGGGTGATGATTGATCCCTTCGGCGACATGATCGAATCCTGGCGGCAGATCATTGTGTTCCTGTCCATCGCATCCATGGTGCTTGGCGCTTTTGCCGCTATTGGCCAATCGAATATCAAGCGGCTGATGGCCTATTCTTCCATCGGGCACATGGGATACACCCTGGTCGGCCTGGCTGCCGGAACACCGGAAGGCGTTCGGGGCGTGCTGATTTATGTCACCATCTACCTGGCCATGAACGCCGGCGCCTTCGCCTGCATACTCTGCATGCGTCACACCGGCGGCATGGTGGAAGATATCAATGATCTTGCGGGTCTGGCCAAGAGCCAGCCCCTGGTGGCGTTTTCACTGGGTATCTTCATGTTTTCACTTGCCGGCGTGCCGTTGCTCGCCGGGTTTTTTGCCAAACTCTACGTTTTCCTGGCGGCCATTGACGCGCATTTATATACACTGGCGGTTATCGGCGTTCTGGCCAGCGTGGTCGGCGCTTACTATTATTTGCGTATCGTAAAGATCATGTACTTCGATGAGCCGGAGGTGCCCTTTGAAGGGCCTGTGCGCTCGGAGATTGGTGTTGTCATGACCGTGGCTGCAATATTCACGCTGTTTTTCTGGGTCTACCCAAGCCCGTTGGTGGCGGGAGCCCAGGCGGCGGCGCTGGCCCTATTCCAATAGTTCGATCATGAACGCAGTCTTAAATCTGCCCGAGGGCTACAGGTTGGTGGCGTTGGACGATGCCGTCAGCACCAATGATGAGGCCAAGAAACTGGCCAAGGCGGGGGAACCCGCGGGTGCGGTTGTTTGGGCGCGCTCGCAAACCGCGGGCCGGGGCCGGTATCACCGGACCTGGGTCTCTCCCGAGGGTGGGTTGTATGCTTCGCTCTTGCTGCGGCCAGATTGCGCGCCGGCAACCGCGGCGCAGATTTCGTTCGTCGCGGCCGTGGCCTTGGCCGACGCGCTGGAGGATTTCGCTCCCGACGAGGCGGAATTGGGGTTCAAGTGGCCCAACGACATTCTGTTAGGTGGCGCCAAGGTCGCCGGTATCTTGCTTGAATCCGCTGCCGAGGCCGATGAAAATTTGGAGTGGCTGGTGGTCGGCGCGGGCGTGAATGTGACGAGCCACCCGACAGAGACGCCATTCCCGGCCACGTCCCTGGCCGCCCTGGACAATGAAGTGTCCAGCGACACCCCGGCGGAGCTCTTGTCCGGCTTTATCTCGGCGCTCGATTTCTGGCTCAAGACCTGGGAGGCAGAGGGATTCGAGGGCATTCGCGGCACCTGGCTGGGCCACGCGGTGGGTCTGGGCGAAGAGATATCCGTGGGTTTGGCCAACGAAACTCTAGAAGGTACATTTGCCGGACTGGATGCCGACGGCGCGTTGATCTTGGAAAGACCGGGGCAAGACCGGCGGATCATTACGGCCGGAGACGTATACTTTTCCGGGGACTGAATATGTTACTTGCCATCGACTGCGGTAACACCAATGTCGTCTTTGCCGTTCATGACGGCGAAAAGCTCGTCGGGCAATGGCGCGCGGCCACTCAGCCAGAGCGCACGGCCGATGAATATATGGTCTGGCTCACCCAGCTCATGGAAGTAGACGGCATGAAGCCGGATGACATTGACGGCGCAATTATTGCCTGCGTCGTGCCCGCGGCCTTGTTCAATCTGCGCTCCCTGTGCCGCCGCTATTTCAATCAGACACCGCTTCTGATTGGTGAGCCGGATGTGGACCTGGGGCTGGAAGTCAAGATCGACCGGCCGGGCGAAGTTGGCGCCGACCGTTTGGTCAACGCCGTGGCCGCGCACATGTCCTATGAAGGCGCGCTCATCGTCGTCGACTTCGGCACGGCAACGACTTTTGACGTTGTCGCCGGAGACGGCGCCTATCTTGGCGGCGTCATAGCCCCGGCGGCCAATCACTCGCTCGAAGCCCTGCACACGGCGGCGGCGCAACTGCCACGTATAGGCATCAAGCACCCGGACAGCGT
The DNA here is from genome assembly GCA_964405515.1 of uncultured Alphaproteobacteria bacterium. Classification (GTDB taxonomy): domain Bacteria; phylum Pseudomonadota; class Alphaproteobacteria; order JAPYRI01; family JAPYRI01; genus CAYOOG01. The sequence goes on from CAYOOG010000054.1 coordinate 4,272, forward strand.
TGTAGGCAAGGGCACCGTCGAGGCCATGCAGTCGGGCGTCTACTGGGGCTACGTCGGGCTTATCGAAGGGTTGGTCAAACGGATCAAGGAAGAGCAGGGCATGGACATGACCGTGATCGCCACCGGCGGCTTGGCGACGGTTTTTGACAACGGCACGGATGCAATCGAGCACGTGGACCAGGACCTGACCATTCGCGGCCTCGTGGAAATCCACAAACGCAATAGCGTGTGAAGATTGCCCCACACAGAAATGAATGATGATGCTCTGGTCTTCGTCGCCTTGGGCGGCGAGGGCGAGATCGGCATGAACCTCAACCTCTACGGCTGCAGCGGCAAGTGGCTGATGGTTGATCTAGGTATGACTTTTGCCGATGGTTCGCTTCCGGGCGTCGATCTCATCGTGCCCGATCCGCGCTTTATTGCCGAGCGTCGGGGCGATCTGTTGGGCCTGGTGCTGACTCACGCGCACGAGGACCATATTGGGGCCGTGCCCTATCTTTGGCGGCAATTGCGCTGCCCCGTTTATGCGACGCCCTTCACGGCATCCATGCTGCGCTCCAAACTGGAAGAGGCGGACCTGATTGACGATGTGCCGCTTCATGTGCTGCCGCTTTCGGGCGGCGTTGAACTGGGGCCGTTCAGCGTTCGTTACATCACCATGACCCATTCCATCCCCGAGCCCAATTCATTGGCCATTACCACGCCTTTCGGCACGATATTGCACAGCGGCGACTGGAAACTGGATCCGACCCCCCTGATCGGCGAGGTAACGGACGAGGAGGCTCTGCGCGAACTCGGGGATGCCGGCGTGCTCGCCATGATTTCCGATTCCACAAACATATTGAGCGAAGGCGCCTCCGGGTCTGAATTGCAGGTGCGCGAAAGCCTTAGCGAACTGGTGCCCCAATGCGCGGGGCGGGTGGCGATTACAACCTTTGCCTCGAACGTGGCGCGCGTGGCCACGGTGGCCAAGGTGGCCGCCGATTGCGGGCGGCACCTCATGGTGGCTGGGCGCTCCCTTCACCGCGCCATCGCCGCGGCCCAGGAAAACGGATACCTCGACGAGTTGGGGGAACTGGTGAGCGAGGAGGACGCCGCGCATCTGCCGCCCGACAAGGTGCTTTACTTATTTACCGGCAGCCAAGGTGAGCCCCGGGCCATGATGTCGCGCATTGCCGCCGGCGATCACAAGCACTTGGTTTTGGAGGATGGCGATACGGTGATCTTCTCCTCCAAGATTATTCCCGGCAACGAAAAGCCCATTGCCGCTGTCCACGATATGCTGTGGAGCAAGGGCGTTCGCGTGTGGACGGAAAAGGACCATTTTGTCCATGTCTCGGGCCATCCCTGCCGGGACGAGGTTAAGCAGTTGTACGAATGGGTGCGGCCGCAAATTGCCGTGCCGGTCCACGGCGAGGCGCGCCATTTGATCCAGCACTTGAGGCTGGCCAAGGAGTGGGGCGTGCCCGAGCCGGTCCAGGCACTGAACGGGGATGTCGTACGTCTGGCGCCCGGTCCGGCAAAGGTGGTGGATCAGGTTCCGGTGGGCCGCATGGCCGTCGACGGGGACTGGTTGGTGGATCACGAGGCGGAAAGCCTGGGCGCGCGGCGGCGCATGATGCACGGCGGCTACGGGGGCGTGGCTCTGGCCATGGATGAACTGGGCGGGCTGCTGGCCGACCCACGCATTGTCTTCCAGGGCCTTCCCGATGATCCGCTGTCCGGCGAACTGGCGGCGGCCTCGGTGGCGGCGGTCCGCAAGGCGCTGGAAGCCCTGTCGAACGGCAAGGCGCGGGACGACGACGCTGTCAAAGAGGCGGCGCGCGTGGCCTTGCGGCGGACATGCCGGCGCATATGTGGTAAACGCCCGGTGGTTGACGTGCAGGTGCTGCGCCTGCCTTCACGATAACGGAGTAAATCAAATGATTGGAAGACTGAATCACGTGGCCATTGCCGTGCCGGACTTGGAAGCGGCGGCGAATATGTACAAGGACACGCTGGGCGCCACGGTTTCGGAGCCGTTGGATCAACCGGACCACGGTGTCACTGTAATATTTATCGAGCTCCCCAATACCAAGATCGAATTGCTTTATCCGCTCGGCGAGAGTTCTCCCATTGCCGCCTTTCTTGAGCGCAATGCGGCGGGCGGTATGCATCACATCTGTTACGAGGTCGAGGACATCATCGCCGCGCGGGAGCATTTGCAGGCCGGCGGCGCGCGCGTGCTCGGCGACGGGGAGCCCAGAATCGGCGCCCACGGCAACCCGGTTCTGTTTCTCCATCCCAAGGATTTCTGTGGCACACTGGTCGAGCTCGAGCAGGTTCAAAACTAAGTTTTATGACTATTTTCAGTGGCTTAGCGGCGTTTATTATCATCTGGTGGCTGGTGCTGTTTACCGTGCTGCCGCTTTGGGTGAAGACGCCGGACGAGGCCGGTGAGGATCGAGTTCCCGGCACCCCAGGGAGCGCCCCGGTTCGTCCTCGAGTGGCGCGCAAGATGGCCTTGACCACGGCGATCGCCGGGGTGATTTGGGGCGCCTTCTGGTGGGCAAAGACCGCCGGGCTGCTTTCTTTGGATTAGAAATTTGCCACGGATGCACACGGATAAACGCGGATAAAAACCATGGTCAATGATCTCCGTCCATTCGTGTCCACCTGTGTTCATCCGTGGCTCTTGGCTGCGGCGCTGATTTCCGTGCCCGTCGTGGCTGGCGAAAAGGTCGCAATTTCCCTCGACACCTGCCGTTTGGTCTCCACGCATGTGGCCGAGGATAGCGTCGCATTCCAGCCCGGAGTAGGCGCCAAGGGCAAGCCCGTGACCCCGGCCGACCTAGGCGGGGGATCAACCATCAAGCCGCCCGAGGATTTCTCCATCGATATCACCGATCTGTTGGGCGACCGCGTGGAAGTGCCCGCGGCGCCAGGGGAATACGTGCCCGAGGCCGATATGGGCGCGATCAGGGTCAAGGACGGCAAACTCACCTACAACGGCCAGGAACTCCCGGATTCCGCGCTCCTTGCCCTTGCCGAGGCCTGCCGGACCTTGCCTTAAGTCGCTGGGGGCATTACAAAAACTTAGGTTTTTATAAGGTACTTGGCCATGCGCCTCTCCGACTACTTTCTGCCGACGCTAAAGGAGACCCCGGCTGATGCCGAGATCGTCTCCCACCGGCTGATGTTGCGCGCCGGCATGGTGCGCCAGTCGGCGGCGGGAATTTATTCGTGGCTGCCCTTGGGGCTCAAGGTCATGCGCAAGATCGAGCAGATTGTGCGCGAGGAGCAGGACAAGAGCGGCGCCGTCGAGATGCTCATGCCGACCCTGCAACCGGCGGAGCTGTGGAAGGAATCCGGGCGCTACAACGACTATGGCGAGGAGCTTCTGCGCATTGTCGACAGGCGGGAGCGGGATCTGCTTTACGGGCCCACCAACGAGGAACTGATTACCGATATTTTCAGGAACAGCGTCAGGAGCTACCGCGACCTGCCCCTGAACCTCTATCACATCCAGTGGAAGTTCCGCGACGAGATCAGGCCCCGGTTCGGCGTCATGCGCGGGCGGGAATTCCTCATGAAGGACGCCTATTCCTTCGACCTGAACGCCGAAGGCGGGCGCGTCGCCTACAACAAGATGTTCGTCTCCTATTTGCGGACCTTCGCGAGGTTGGGCCTCAAGGCCATTCCCATGCGCGCCGATACTGGCCCCATCGGCGGCGACATGAGCCACGAATTCATCATTCTGGCGGAGACAGGGGAATCCCAGGTCTTCTGCCACGGCGACTACGCGGACTTTGATATCTTGGACGAGGAGGTTGACTACAGCGCCGACTTGGCGCCCCTGGTGGAGAAGTGGACGAGCCTTTACGCGGCAAGCGACGAGGAGCACGACCAGGCAGCCTTCGAGGAACAGGTGCCCGAGGACAAGCGCCTCACGGCCCGGGGCATCGAAGTGGGGCATATCTTTTATTTCGGCACCAAGTATTCCGAGCCCATGGGCGCCCGCGTCACCGGACCCGACGGCGAGGATGTGGCGGTGGATATGGGCTCCTACGGGATCGGTGTTTCGCGCCTGGTGGCGGGCGCCATAGAGGCCAGCCACGACGAGGCCGGCATCATCTGGCCGGCAAGCATCGCGCCTTTCGACGTCGGCATCATAAACCTCAAGGTCGGCGACGAGGCGTGCAACGCGGCGGCGGAACAACTCACGGCGCGGCTTGAGGCAGCCGGGAAAGATGTGCTCTACGATGATACCGACCGCCGGGCGGGGGAAAAATTCGCCAACATGGACCTCATCGGCTTGCCCTGGCAGGTCATCATCGGGCCCAAGGGCGTTGACAAAGGCCTGCTCGAGCTAAAGAACCGGAGCAGCGGCGACCGCCAGGAACTCTCCGCCGACGAACTGGTCAAGCGTCTCGGCGGGTAAGCCAAGATGTTCAGTAGCCCCCCTCGGTCGTCATTCCCGCGAAGGCGGGAATCCAGGTGGAACTCAGACCTGGATTCCCGCCTTCGCGGGAATGACGGGGACGTTTGCGGTAATGACCGTGCGTAGAGGCTAACCCAAATTTTCAGCGCCTTCGAATGGATGATGGCCATGCGCTACCTTCGAGCCAAGCGCCACGAGGGGTTCATTTCCGTCATCGCCGGATTTTCGCTGGTTGGCATCGCTCTCGGCGTGGCGACGCTGATTATCGTTATGTCGGTGATGAACGGTTTCCGCAGCGAGCTGCTGGGCCGCATCCTGGGCCTGAACGGCCACGTCATGGTGCGCGATCTGGCGGGCGGCAACCTGCACGGCTACGACGATCTGGCGCTCAAGGTCTCCGAGGTCGACGGCGTGGTCAGCGTTTCGCCGATCATTGAATCCCAGGTTCTGGCCCGCGGGCCCCGTGGCGCCGTGGGCGCCCTGGTGCGCGGCATGCGGCCCGGCGACTTGGCCGGTCACAAGATGGTGGCCGACAACATCACCAGCGGCTCGCTGGCGGATTACAAGGCCGGGGAGGGGGTCCTGCTGGGCTCCCATCTGGCCCGCCGGCTTCGGGTCGATGTCGGTGAAAAGGTTCGCTTGCTCGCACCCCAGGGCACGGCAACGGCCTTCGGCACGGTGCCACGCGCCCGCGCCTTCAATATTGTCGGTACTTTCCAGATCGGCATGTACGAATACGATTCCGGAATCATCTTCATGCCGCTCGCCGACGCCCAGGTCTATTTCCGCCAGCCGAACACGGTGGCGGCGATCGAGATCATGGTGGCCGACCCGGACCGGGTGCTGGACTACCGCGAGCCCATCGTCGAGGCCACCGCCGGCAGCACTTACGTTATCGACTGGCAGGAAACCAACGCCGGTTATTTCAACGCCCTCCAGGTGGAGCGCAATGTCATGTTCCTGATCCTCTCGCTGATCATCCTGGTCGCCGCCTTCAACATTATCGCCAGCATGATCATGCTGGTGAACGACAAGGCGCGGGGCATCGCCATTTTGCGCACCATGGGCGCGACCCAAGGGGCTGTGATGCGCATGTTCGTGCTCTCGGGCGCCAGCATTGGCGTGATCGGGACGCTCCTGGGGCTGGTGATCGGCGTCGCCTTCTGCCTGAACATCGAGAACGTCCGGCGTTTTCTCGAAGGCCTGACGGGAACCGATCTGTTCGCCCAGGAAATCTACTTTCTCTCGCAAATGCCGGCGGAAATGAACAACCTGGAAGTCGCCCTGACGGCAATTATGGCCCTGGTGCTGTCCTTCCTGGCAACGCTCTATCCGTCATGGCGGGCGGCCCATTTGGACCCGGTAGAGGTGCTGCGTTATGAGTGAGGCGCTTCTGGAGATGCGCGCTGTCAAGCGGCACTACGGTCAAGGGGAGACCCGCCTGGAAGTGCTGCGCGAGGCCTCGCTGAGCATTGCACCGGGAGAGATTGTCGCCCTCACCGGGCCCTCGGGCGCCGGGAAATCAACCCTGTTGCACGTCGCCGGGCTCCTGGAAGATGCCGACGGTGGCGAGGTTTTCGTCAAGGGAGAGGCCTGTAGCGGCATGAGCGAGTTGGCGCGCACCCTGGCCCGGCGGCGGCAACTGGGCTTCGTCTATCAGTTTCATCATTTGCTGCCGGAATTCTCGGCCGTTGAAAATATCGTGGTGCCGCAGTTGATCGCCGGGCGAACAAAAGAAGACGCCCGGACCCGTGCCATGGACCTCCTCGATCGTCTGGGGGTTGGCGCCCGCGCCGACCACCGGCCAGGGGAGCTTTCAGGCGGCGAACAGCAGCGGGTGGCCCTGGCCCGCGCCGTCGCCAATCAACCGGCGCTTCTATTGGCTGACGAGCCGACGGGCAATCTCGACCACCATACCGCCGACTCGGTGTTCGATGCCCTGGCGGAGATGGTCCGGGATTTGGGGCTGGGGGCTTTGATCGCGACCCACAACATGGATTTGGCGGCGCGGATGGATCGGCGCTTGAGCCTTGTGGACGGCCACATCCAGGCGGCCTGAAAAATTCACGGAAAACGCCCCTAAAAGCGCCCGAAATTCCGGTTTTTGATTTCTTTATGGTTGATGGAAGGTAGTATCGGATTGCCTGTTTAACAGTGGATTCAGGTTCTGCCCATTTCGGGCTTCATCCGGTGCAGAATTTCTTAAGGCGACCATGACGCACGCAGATTTTGTTCATCTTCGCCTGCACACTGGCTACTCCCTTTCCCAAGGCGCCTTGCAGATCACGAAAATCGCCAGCCTGTGCGAGCGCCACAATATGCCGGCCGTGGCCATGACGGACACGCGTAATCTGTTCGGCGGCCTGGAGTTTTCCGAAGTCATGTCCGGCGCCGGTATCCAGCCTATTATTGGCTGTGTTCTCGCCGTCGACTTGGAGCAATCCGATGGGGCGGCGGGCGGCAATGATCTGGTGCGCCGCGAGCCGGACCATTTGCTGCTACTGGCCCAGGACGAGACCGGCTACGGCAATCTCATGGCCCTGAGCAGCAAGGCTTTCCTCGAGACCGACCCGGGCGAGACGCCGCAGGTCGCCTTTGCCGATCTGGCCGAACATGGCGAAGGGCTGTTGTTGCTCACGGGCGGGTTGGAAGGGCCCTTGGCGCGCCTGCTTCTGGGCGGGCAAGTGCCCGCCGCCGAAAGTATGCTTGAACGTCTGGCGGCGGCCTTTCCCGGCCGCCTCTACGTGGAGATTCAGCGGCACAATCTGGCCGACCAGGCCCGCATCGAAGGCGGCCTCATCGATTTGGCCTACAAATACGATCTGCCTCTCGTCGCCACCAATGATGTGCATTTTGCCGACGAAAGCATGTTTGCCGCCCACGACGCCCTGACCTGCATTGCCGCCGGCACTTATGTTTCCCAAGATGATCGGCCGCACTATACCGAGGACCACCGCTTCAAGAGCGCCAAGGAAATGCGGCTGCTGTTTTCCGATCTGCCGGAGGCGGTGGACAATACGCTGGTTATCGCGCGGCGTTGCGCCTATCGCGTGCCCTTGCGCGAGCCGATCTTGCCGTCCTTTGCCGATAATGAGGCGGACGAGTTGCGCGCGGCGGCGGCGGCGGGGCTGGAGGAGCGCCTCGCCACCCACGTCTTCAAGCCTGACTTGAGCACCGCCGAGCAAGAAGAGACCGCCAAACCCTACCGCGAGCGCCTGGATTTCGAGCTTGGCGTGATTATCGAGATGGGCTTTCCCGGCTACTTCCTGATCGTTGCCGATTTCATCAAGTGGGCCAAGCAGAACGACATTCCGGTGGGGCCGGGGCGTGGTTCGGGGGCCGGCTCGGTGGTGGCCTGGGCCCTGACCATCACGGACCTTGATCCCCTTCGGTTCGGCCTATTGTTCGAGCGCTTCCTTAACCCCGAGCGGGTGTCCATGCCGGACTTCGACATCGACTTTTGCCAGGAGAAGCGCGATCAGGTCATTCACTACGTGCAAGGAAAGTACGGCGCCGATCGGGTGGCCCAGATTATCACCTTCGGGACGTTCCAGGCCCGGGCGGTCTTGCGCGACGTCGGCCGGGTGCTGGAGATGCCCTATCCCCAGGTCGACCGGCTGTGCAAAATGATCCCCAACAATCCGGCCAACCCGGTGTCCCTGCAAGAAGCCATCAAGGGCGAGCCGCGCCTGCAGGAAGCCCGCCAACAGGATCAGACGGTGGCACACCTTCTGGATATCGGCAAACGGTTGGAGGGGCTGTACCGCCATGCCTCGACCCACGCGGCGGGCGTTGTGATTGCCGACCGACCCTTGGATCAACTGGTGCCGGTCTACCGCGATCCGCGCTCGGACATGCCGGTGACGCAATTCAACATGAAGTGGGTCGAAAAAGCCGGCTTGGTGAAGTTCGATTTCCTCGGCCTCAAGACTCTGACGGTGCTGCACAAGGCCCAGGAAATGATCAAGGCGCGTGGCATCGAGGTTGACCTTTCCACTCTACCGCTGGACGACGAGGCGAGCTACGATCTTCTGGGGCGGGGCGATACCGTTGGCGTGTTCCAGTTGGAATCCAGCGGCATGCGGGACATGCTGCGGCAGTTGCGGCCCACGGCCTTCGAGGACATCATCGCCCTGGTGGCGCTCTACCGGCCTGGCCCCATGGAGAACATCCCCAAGTATCTCGCCTGCCGCCACGGCAAGGAAGCGCCGGACTACATGCACCCGTCGTTGAAGGATCTGTTGACCGAGACCTACGGCGTCATCATCTATCAGGAACAGGTGATGAAGATCGCACAAATCCTGTCCGGCTACAGCCTTGGTCAGGCGGACTTGCTGCGCCGCGCCATGGGCAAGAAAATTCAGTCGGAAATGGACGCCCAGCGCAAACATTTTATCGAGGGCGCGGCGAAGAACGGCATCAGCGAGGACCGCGCCTCGTCGATCTTTGATCTGGTGGACAAATTCGCCGGATACGGCTTCAACAAGTGCCATTCGGCGGGTTACGCCATGATCGCCTACCAGACCGCGTGGGTGAAGGCGAACTACCCGGTTGAATTCCTCGCGGCCTCGATGACGCTGGATTTGGGCAACACGGATAAGCTCAACGTCTTCAAGCAGGAACTGGAGCATATGGGCATCGTTCTACTACCGCCCGACGTCAACCGTTCCGCCGAGACGTTTGCCGTTGAGATTATCGGCGGTGACGGGGATGTCGAGCCACGGAGGGCCATTCGTTACGCCCTGGCGGCAGTCAAGAACGTGGGTCAGGAAGCGATGCGCGGCTTGGTGGCCGAGCGCGAGGCCAACGGACCTTTCAAGGGATTGGATGATTTCGCCGGCCGCATCGACCCCCGGGTGGTGAACAAGAAGCAGCTTGAAAACCTCGCCCGGGCGGGCGCTTTTGATCAACTGAATCCCAACCGGCACGAAGTCTTCAAGGGTGTGGAGACCATTTTGGGTGGCGCCAGCACGGCGGCCCAGGACAGGGAAAGCGGGCAGGGCGGTCTCTTTGGAGATAGCTCGGATGATGTGCCCGGGCTCGTGTTGGCCCAGCAACCGGAATGGAAGCCCGTCGATCAGTTGCGCGAGGAGTTCGAAGCTATCGGCTTCTACCTTTCAGCCCATCCCATCGATGCCTACAAGGGCCGCGATCTGGACCGTCTGGGGGTCATTCCCTTTGCCAAGCTGGAGAGCAGAACTTCCGGCGGCACGGCGCGGGCGAGCTTGGCGGGAACCGTGCTGGCGGTGCGCGAGCGCACGAACAAGAAAGGCAACCTCTATGCCTTCGTACAGCTCTCGGACCCGAGCGGCATGTACGAAGTCGTGATGTTCAGCGAACTCCTGAATAAGGTTCGCGAATCCCTGGTTGTGGGGAGCTCCTTGTTGCTGAAAGTGGACGCGAGCGCCGAGGCCGGGGAATTACGCCTCAACGCGCAGGGCGCCGTGCCCCTTGATCAAGCTGTCGCGAGCAGCGGCGCGGGCCTCAAGGTACACCTGGCCAGCGGCGATTCTCTTACTGGAATCAAGAAGTTACTTGACGAACATCATAAGGGTAAGGGCCTGGTCAGCATTGCCATCCGCTCTGCCGACGGCCAAAAGGCAGTGGAAATAACGCTGCCGGGCAAGTACACCATTTCGCCGCCGGTACGCGATGCTATCAAGGGCCTGGAGGGTGTCGCCCACGTCCAGGAAATCTGACACAGAATTCCCTTGTCAATAGCGATTGAACGCCGTAAGAAGCGCCCATTCTAGCACGCGGGCCGCGGCCCCTGGAGAGACAGCCCCAGGGTCCGTTCCGGTGTTCGGCGATTGGCCGGACTCTTCGCCCGCGGAGGTTTAACCGGAGAAGGAGGACAGCCGTCATGGCGCTGCCAGACTTTAGCATGCGTCAGCTCTTGGAAGCTGGCGTACATTTCGGACATCAGTCGCACCGTTGGAACCCCAAGATGGGGCCCTTCATTTTTGGTGTTCGCAACAAAATCCACATTATCGATCTCTCGCAGACCGTTCCGCTGCTGCATCAGGCCCTGCTGCGTGTGCGCGAAACCACGGCCGGCGGCGGCCGGGTGCTTTTCGTGGGCACCAAACGTCAGGCCTCGAAGCCGGTGGCGGATGCCGCCCAGCGTTGCGGCCAGTATTTCATCAATCACCGCTGGCTTGGCGGGACGTTGACCAATTGGAAGACAATTTCCAATTCCATCAAGCGTCTCAAGAAGCTGGAGATTCAACTGGCTGATCAGGCCGAAGTCGAAGGCCTGACCAAGAAGGAGCGCCTGCAACTCACCCGTGAGCAGGCGAAACTCGAACGCGGCCTTGGTGGCATCAAGGAAATGGGCGGTTTGCCGGACATCATGGTCGTCATGGATACAAAGAAGGACGAAATCGCGGTTCGCGAGGCCCAGCGGCTGAATATTCCGGTGGTGGCGGTCGTGGACACCAACTGCGATCCCGACGGAATCGACCATCCCATTCCCGGCAATGATGATGCGGCGCGGGCGATAGGGCTGTATTGCGACCTTATTGCCAGGGCCGTACTCGACGGCATTCAGGCTGAATTGGAGACATCCGGCGTTGACCTAGGCGAATCCGAGGCCCCGCCCGTGGATATGCCCGCCGAGGCGGCGGCAAAGGAAGCCCCGAAGAAGAAGATTCTGAAGGGTGACGCTCCGGCGGAGGAGCCTAAGGGTGAGGCGGCCAAGCCGAAGGAGGCTCCCGCCGAAGCAAAACCGGAAGCCGCTCCGGAACCAGAAGCGGCGCCGGTGGCGGAACCAAAGGCCGCTGCTCCAGCGCCAGAGGCTGCTGCTCCAGCACCAGAGGCTGCTGCTCCAGCACCAGAAGCTGCTACTCCAACTCCAGAGGCGGCTGCTCCAACTCCAG
>CAYOOG010000055.1:0-10166 GCA_964405515.1 uncultured Alphaproteobacteria bacterium
TCGCCGCAAGCCGCGTGTCCGCCTGCAAGCCTTGTTCAGCGGTGGTGGACAGGAACGCGGTATGCGATCCGGCACGCTCTCGCCGGCCCTGTGTGTTGGCTTGGGAGAGGCCTGCGCCATTGCCGGCCGGGATATGTTGGAGGAAGGAGAACGCATCAACAAACTTGCGGAACGCTTCTATGACAAGATCACAAGCGAACTGGACGACATCTTTCTTAACGGAGACAAGGAGCAGCGCTTTCTCGGCAATCTCAATATCAGCTTTGCCTATGTGGAAGGGGAGTCGCTGATGATGGGGCTCAAGGACCTGGCGGTTTCATCCGGCTCCGCATGCACTTCGGCGTCCTTGGAGCCGTCATACGTGTTGCGCGCCCTTGGCGTAGACGAGGAACTGGCGCACACCTCCATTCGATTCGGCATTGGCCGTTTCACAACCGAAGCCGAAATCGATTATGCGGTCGAGGCGATTGTTGAAAGGGTTAACAAGCTCAGGGCCATGAGTCCCTTGTGGGAAATGGTGCAGGAAGGCGTCGACCTGAAATCAATCGAGTGGAGCGATCATTGATTCAAGTCAACCGGCCTGGAGAGATTTGGGCGTATGGAATATTGACGGGAGAAATTCGGGATGTCCTATAGCAAGAAATTGGTCGATCACTTTGAGAACCCGCGCAACGTCGGCACTCTGGATAAGGACGACGATAGCGTTGGCACCGGCCTTGTCGGCGCGCCGGCCTGCGGCGATGTGATGAAGTTGCAGATCAGAGTTGATGATAACGGCCTCATTGAAGATGCAAAGTTCAAGACCTTTGGATGCGGATCGGCCATTGCATCGTCAAGCCTGGTGACCGAGTGGGTCAAGGGTAAGAGCCTGGACGAGGCCGCATCGATCAAGAATACCGAGATAGCCGAACATTTGGCCCTGCCACCGGTGAAGATTCACTGCTCTGTCTTGGCGGAAGACGCGATCAAGGCCGCGGTTGCCAACTACAAAGAAAAGAAGCCGGATGAATCTTCGGAAGCCGCCAGTGGGTAATCCGCTGATTTCGGATTAGCGCCGCAAAAACATTCCCCAAGGAGTATCAGTTGAGCACGCCCCTCATTACCATGACGCCCGCTGCGATGGCACAGGCAAAGAAGTTGCTTGATAACCGCGGCAGCCCGACGGCCGGTATACGTGTTGGCGTGCGCACGGCGGGTTGTTCGGGGCTGTCCTATTTTCTCGAATTTGCGGACGAGAAGACCGAGTTCGACGAGGTTGTCGAATACGACGGTATTACCATTTTGGTCGACCCCAAGGCTGTGATGTTTCTGGTCGGTGCCGAAATGGATTACCAGGAAGAGCAGCTCAAGGCAGGCTTCGTCTTTAGTAACCCCAATGAAAAGGCACGTTGCGGCTGCGGTGAATCTTTCCAGGTCTAATTACCGGAAATCAGGGCGGCAACGTGCAAGACAGTATTAATCAATCCGGCAACGGCGAAGGCCGAAACGCATCCAGGCCCTGTTGGTCGTGCCACGGACCGGTGCGTGATCTTGCGCCATTTTGCCACGTTTGTGGTGTCATTCAGAAACCGACGGCGATGAACCATTTCGAACGCCTGAATCTCCCTGTGCAATTCGTCTTGCCGCCCGAGGATCTGGACCGACAGTATTTTGGATTCCAGCGCACCTTTCACCCGGACCGCTTTTCCGGAAAATCCGCGCGGGAAAGAGCCATCGCCATGGAGCATGCAACATCCGTGAACGAAGCTTATCAAACCCTCAAGACAGTCCTCGGCCGGGCCGAGCATCTCTTGGAGGTTCGTGGGCACGAGATTCCAGGCAAGGACGGCGGCACCATAGATGATCCAACCTTGCTGATGGAGATCATGGAAATGCGCGAAGTCGTGGCCGAGGCATCGGGCGAGGCTGAAATCACCGCTGCCGCCGACAGTGTTGCCGCGCAATTGGATCAGGCCGAGAGCGCATTGGAGGATGCCTTTTCACGGGACCGCGTGGATCTTGCATTGCAACACACCCTTCGCTTGCGCTATTTGAGCAAGCTGGCCGATGAGGTCAAGCAGCGGGGTTTGGCTCTTTCACAGCCCAAGCCATCCGGTTCAAAGGAATAAGAATCGAAATGTCGATGCCACTCATGGAAATCAGCGAGCCGGGGCAAACACCGCTTCCCCATGCGACGGACGATTGCGCCGTGGGCATCGATCTTGGCACGACAAACTCCCTCGTGGCCTTATCCACGGGCGAGCAGGCAGAAGTGGTTTGCGATCCGCAGGGCCGGGCGCTGGTGCCGTCCGTCGTCGCTTACCCGGACGCGGCGCAGCCCATTGTCGGCGAAGAAGCCCGCCGCTTCATGCTTGATCAACCGGAGATCGTTATTTCGTCCATCAAGAGGCTGATGGGGCGCGGAACAGAAGACATCAAAGCGCTTGGCGGTATCCTGCCTTACGTCATCGAGACGAATGACGAAGGCGGCATGGTGCAGCTTATCGTCGGCGGGCGGCAGCTTTCACCTGTTCAGGTATCGGCGGAGATATTGCGAGCCGTCAAGCAGAGGGCGGTTTCAGCATTGGGCCGTAACGTCGCGAGCGCGGTCGTCACCGTGCCGGCTTACTTCGATGACGCAGCACGAAACGCCACACGGCAGGCGGCCAAGCTCGCCGGCATCGAAGTTCTGCGCCTGGTGAATGAGCCGACGGCGGCAGCGCTTGCCTATGGCCTGGATAATGAAGCAGAAGGACTCTACGCGGTCTACGATTTTGGCGGCGGCACTTTTGATGTTTCCGTCCTGCGCATGGAAAAGGGCGTGTTTCAGGTTTTGGCAACAGGCGGCGATGCCGGATTGGGCGGCGACGATATGGATCACGCCATTGCAGACCAATTCTTGAAACAGCGGCGGGAATCCTTGGGCGACGAAAAGTTGACTCCGGGCAATGCCAAACAGGCGCTGGTCACAGCGCGGGCGGCCAAGGAACACCTGACCAACAACGCGAGCGGCTCATGGACGCTTAACTTTGGAGGTAAAGAAAGCCAGCACGAATTGACCGTCGGTGAATTTGAAGAGCTGGCCGGTGAATTCGTGGACCGTACCGTGTCGGCCTGCCGCCAGGTGATGTCTGACGCGAATCTCGAAGCCAATGATATTAAGGGCGTTGTTCTGGTTGGTGGTTCAACACGCGTGCCCCTGGTACGGCGTAAGATAGCCGAGTATTTTGGCCAGGAACCTTTGAGCAATATCGATCCCGAGCAGGTGGTTGCCTTGGGCGCGGCTTTGCAGGCCGAAGCCTTGACCCGGGGTGCCTGCACCCTGTTGCTGGATGTAACGCCGTTGTCGTTGGGCATCGAGACCATGGGCGGCATGGTCGAAAAGGTTATTCCGCGCAACACGCCGATCCCTGTCTCCATGGCGCAGGATTTTACAACTTTCGAGGATGGTCAGACGGCCATGGCCATTCAGGTATTGCAGGGCGAACGTGAAATGGTCGACCAGTTGCGCTCGCTTGCGCGCTTTGAATTGCACGGCATTCCGCCCATGGCGGCGGGCGCGGCGCGAATTCGGGTCAGCTTCACCGTCGATGCGGACGGCCTTTTGACCGTGGGTGCCCGGGAAGAAACCACGGGTATCGAGCAGTCGATCGAGGTCAAGCCGAGTTATGGGCTGGCGGACGAAGATATGGAACGCATGCTGCGCGAAAGTCTGGAGCATGCCAAAGAGGATATGGAACGCCGTCTGCTCGCCGATGTGCGGGTTGAAGCGCGGCGCGTGCTCAACGCCGTGGTTTCCGCCCTGGCGGCGGACGGTGATCTGCTGGCTGAAGACGAACGATCGGCGCTTGACGCTGTGACGACTGCGCTGGAAGACGCCATCAAGGGTGAAGATCGCGGAGTTATCCTGGCCGGCATGGAAGAGGTCGATGGGGCCTCGCAGGAATTCGCGTCCCGCCGCATGAGCCGGGGCATCGCCTCAAAACTCAAGGGCATCAGCCTCGACGATCTAGAAGAGACGATCGATCCATCCGCTCCAACAGACGGCGCCACCTGAACATGCCGAAAATGACCTTTGTCAGCGCTGACGGCACACAACGCACCGAGGTTGCGGCCCCCGTGGGCGACACGGTTCTGCAAATCGCTCACCGCAACAAGATCGACCTTGAAGGCGCCTGCGAGGCGTCGCTTGCCTGTTCGACCTGCCATGTCGTTATCGACGAGTCGTGCTACAACAAACTGCCGGAGGCCAGCGAGGACGAGGACGATATGCTCGACCTTGCCTTTGGGCTGACACACACTTCCCGTTTGGGCTGCCAGATCGTGATGAGCGAAGAACTGGACGGTCTCGTCGTCAAGCTGCCGGCGGCGACGCGAAACATGATGGTTGATTGATTTTGCCCCTGCGTTGGACCGACAGTATCGACATTGCCATTGAGCTCGAAGAGCGTTTTCCGGATATCGATATCCTGGGCGTTCGATTTACGGATATGCACAAGTGGGTGACCGAACTGCCGGACTTCGAGGGGGACCCGAAAGTCTCCAACGAAAAAGTTCTGGAAGCTATTCAGATGGCTTGGCTCGACGAGCGGGATTGAACGGCAACATAGAGGCTGTTTCAAAGCCCCCGGGCGCGCTATGCTATCCGCCGGTATTGGGGGCGCTATGACCGAGGCGGCATTCATCGCGTGGCTGCACTTCACGGTGCTGGGGGCGGCAATCCTGCTCCTGGGGAGGATCGTGCGTCTCCGCCGTTGGCTCAAGAAAGGCGATGTCAATTGGGGCGGCACGGCCGTGTTATCCGTCGTCATCGGCGCTCTTCTGACCACCATTTATCAAGCCTATGGACCCAGCGAGGTTGCGTTGCCTCCCGGCGAGGTCGAGGGCGTGGTCATTCTGGATGAAAGCGCGCCAAACTAAACGTCGTTTCCGTTGTCTATGTTCC
Organism: uncultured Alphaproteobacteria bacterium; assembly: GCA_964405515.1. Taxonomy (GTDB): domain Bacteria; phylum Pseudomonadota; class Alphaproteobacteria; order JAPYRI01; family JAPYRI01; genus CAYOOG01. The sequence goes on from CAYOOG010000055.1 coordinate 4,925, forward strand.
TGAAAATAATCGCGGCCAGTAGTCCCAGGGCGACGCCGGCGGCTGTGTTGATGCTCAAGACACCGCCCGCGGTCAAAACGGCCAGGAAGAAATCGCGGCGGCTATGGCAGTTGCGCGCGGGCAGGGCGAGTTCAATACCGGCAAAGCACAAGAGTACGCCGAGGATACTGGTGGGATAGGCGAGTAAGATTACCGCCGCCGATGATCCCAGAAACACGCCGATGGCCATCTTTGCCGCGCCCAGCATGACCACGCTGCCGCCGCTGCGCGCGCCAAAGCGGTGTTGGCCGGCCAGCCCTCCGGCGCCGTGGCACATGGGCATGGTGCCAAACCAGCAGCCGATGATGTTCATCAGACCGACGCTGGCGGCCATGCGCCGGGTTGGAATTTTCTTGTCGGGATAAAGCTCGCCGCTGAGGGCGCATATGGCGATGACCGAATTCAGCAGGGTTAGTGGGATTTGGGGCACCGCGCCCAGCAGCAGACCGGTTTCCCAATCCGACCAACTGGGTACGCTCGGGCTCAGCCCCTGCCAGCCGAGCGATAGGCTGCACAAAATTCCCGGGTTGATGGCGAGCATCACCAGCAGCCCGGCCACGAACAATATCAAGGCGGCGGGGAGGCGGGCCCGGCCGGTTGCGGCAACGATGAAGACGGCGGCAACGCCTGCGGTAATCCAACCATCAAGGGCCAGGGCCGGCGTCGCTCCAATCATGAGGATGCCGTTCATCAGAAGCTTGAGGCCGACGCCCAACTGGATGCCGCGCACAATGGCGCGCGGAATCAGTCGCTCGACCTTTTCCAGCAACCCGGTGGTCCCGAGGAACAGGACCACGGCCCCGGCACCCAGGCCCGCCGCCGCAATGGCGCCGGGTGACAAGGCTTCGGCGATGGCCACCGCGGCAATGGCCTTCATGGGCTGCACCGGGATGGGCTGGTTGAACAGCAGGCCGCTGAGAACGTTGTATAGCCCGGCAAACAACAGGATGGTGCCGATATCCAGATGGGCCACGGCAACCAGACTGATGGTTATGGGAATGAAGGTGCCGAGGTCGCCCATGGCGCCGCTGGCCTCCATGAGGCCGAAGCGCATGCCGTTCAGATGGGCTTTGAGGCGGTCAGGTATGGTCGCCATAGAGCTCGGCGGGGTCGACTTCGGGTTCGGCAATAGTCTCGAGGCGGCCGTCTCGCACGGCGGTAAAAAAGCAGTTCCGCCGCCCGGTATGGCACGCGACACCGGTCTGATCGACCTGAAGGAGCAGGGTGTCCTGATCGCAATCCAGCCTCATCTCGACCAGATTCTGAATCTGTCCCGAGGTCTCGCCCTTGCGCCAGAGAGCTTTGTGTGACCGTGACCAATAGCAGACGCGACCGCTGGAAAGTGTCTCGGCCACCGCGTCGCGGTTCATCCAGGCCACCATGAGAACCTCCCCGCTGTCGTGCTGCTGGGCCACGGCCGGGATCAAGCCATCATTATCGAAGGCGATTTCGCGCAGTATGTCATCGAATCCGGTGTTCATGGCCAGACTATAACCGCTTGTTTCGGCTGCATCATCCCCGCCGGTACGAAAAGCAGGGCTTTGCGGGCATAAATGTTATGATATAACATTTCTTGCGCTAAGCCATTGAAATTAGTGGTCTTTGCGCCGATTGCACCCGCACGGCGGGGAAGGAGATTAGTAAGTGCCACTCCTGACGGCCCGAAACCTGAGTGTGGAGTTGGGTGGCAACCTGATCATCGACGGCGTCGACTTGAATGTGGACCAAGGCGAGCTGGTATCCCTGATCGGACCCAACGGGTCCGGTAAGACCACCCTTGTGCGGACGGCGCTTGGCCTTCAACGTCCGACGGGCGGAGAGGCCTGGCTGCAACCGGGGACCAAGGTCGGCTATATGCCGCAAAAGCTCGATGTGCCCCTGATCCTGCCCCTGAACGTGCGCCGCTTTGTCGCCTTGGCGGGGAAGACCTCGTCCGCTCAACTCGAGGCGGCGCTCGAGGAGGCCGGAGCGGGCCGTATCGCCGGGCATCCCCTGCAAAGCCTGTCCGGCGGTGAAGTACAGCGGGTGCTTCTTGCGCGCGCGATCCTACGGGAGCCGGACCTTCTGGTGCTGGATGAACCGGCGCAAAGCGTGGACATGGCCGGCCGCGCAGAGCTTTACAGCATCATTGGCGGGATTCGGCAACGGCACGGCTGCGGCGTTCTCATGGTCTCTCACGATTTGCATCTGGTCATGGCGGCAACCGACCGCGTGGTCTGCCTCAACCACCATGTCTGTTGCAGCGGCCACCCGGAAGCGGTCAGCCGCAACCCGGAATACCTCGCCCTTTTCGGCGCCGAGGCGGCGGAAGCATTGGCGGTCTACACCCATGATCATGACCACGAGCACGACCATGCGGGCCGGGCGGTCAGAAAGGGCGCCGAGGCTGAAGGTCGCGAAGAGGGGACGGGCAATGGATGATGTAACTATCCGCGCGCTTGTCGCCGGCCTTTTGGTGGCCCTCGTCGCCGGGCCGCTCGGGGCCTTCATCGTCTGGCGGCGCATGGCCTACTTTGGCGATGCCCTGTCGCACGCCGCGCTGTTGGGCGTGGCCCTGGGCTATCTGCTGGGACTTAATCTCGGTCTGGGCGTTATTGCCGTCTGCGCCACGGTGGCGGTGCTGCTCTTGACCCTGGAGAAGAGCGGCCTGCTGGCCACGGACACCCTATTGGGGATCATGGCCCATGCAACCTTGTCGCTGGGGCTTGTTGTGCTGGCGATCCTGGAAACCCCCGACTTGGATTTGGAAGCCTTGCTGTTCGGCGACGTGATGACCGTATCCATGGCTGACGTCTATTGGATCGGCGGGGGCAGTTTGTTTGCCTTATCGGCTTTGCTGCTGATGTGGCGATCCTTGCTGGCGCTTACGGTGCACGAGGAACTGGCTCAGGTCGAAGGCGTCAAGGTTGTGCAAGTGCGCCTTGCCTTCATGTTGCTGATCGCCGTGGTAATTGCCGTTGCCATGAAAGTGGTGGGCATTCTGTTGATTACCTCACTGCTGATTATTCCGGCGGCGACGGCGCGGCGCTTCGCCGGGACACCGGAACAAATGGCCGTGCTTGCCGGTCTTTTTGGGGCCGCCGGGGTGGTCGCCGGCGTGGTTGGCGCCGGCCTATCGGGAGCGCCGGTGGGGCCGGCCATTGTCGTGGCGGCGAGTATGATTTTTGCGGTGTCCGTTATGATTTCGGGGCGCGCGCTGCAAAACTAAATTTGCCTAAAGCATTTTTAACTTCGCGAAGCCCTGCTCAAGATCGGCGAGTAAATCGCTGACGTCTTCAAGTCCGGCGTGAAAGCGCAAGGTCGGCCCCGGGGCATCCCAGGAGGTTGCCGTGCGCAGAGTCGCTGGATCATAGGACATGACCAGGCTCTCATACCCGCCCCAGGAATACCCGATGCCGAAAAACTCAAGACTTTCCATGAGCAGGTTTACGGAATCCGGCGCGCATGAATTTAGAACCACACTGAAAAGGCCGCAGGAGCCCGTGAAATCCCGTTGCCAGAGGGTATGACCCGAATCGCCGGGCAGCGCCGGGTGTAAGACGCGGTGAACCTCGGGCCGCTCCAACATCCATTGGGCGAGGGTTAAGGCTGTCTCCTGGTGCCGCGCCAGACGCGCGCTCAAGGTCCGCAAACCACGGAGCGCGAGATACACGTCATCGGGACCGGCGCACAGACCGGTCTGCTGGTGGGTTTTCCTCAAAGCCTTGAGAGCGTCCTCATGGGCGGTGACCGTGCCGAGCATGGCGTCCGCGTGGCCAACAATGTATTTCGTGGCGGCCTGGATCGAGACATCAACGCCGTGCTCAAAGGGCTTGAAGAAAAGCGGTGTGGCCCAGGTGTTGTCCATGATGACCGTAGCCCCGGCATCATGGGCGGCGACTGAAATAGCCGGTACGTCCTGAATTTCAAGGGTGATGGATCCCGGCGATTCCACAAAAACCACCTTGGTTTCAGACGTCATGAGATCGCTGATCTCGCCACCCAATGTTGGATCGTAATAGGTGGTCTTAACGCCGAAGCGCCGAAGCACGGTGTCGCAAAAGGTGCGACTGGGGCCGTAAACGGAGTCCGTCATCAACAGATGGTCGCCGGCGTCAAGAAAACTCATCAAAGCCAGCGATACCGCCGCCAGGCCCGATGGCGCTATTACGCAACCGGCGCCACCTTCGAGGTCCGCGATTGCGTCTTGCAGGGCGAACGTGGTCGGTGTGCCGCGCCGCCCGTAATACAGCCAACCCCCTTCGCCGCGGGTGGCCTGGGCGAGTTTTTCCATGGTCGGGAAAATGATCGTCGAGGCGTGGTAGACGGGTGGATTCACCGCGCCCTTGCTGGCCTCAATATCGCGGCCGCCGGTTACAAGTTTGCTGTCGTCCTTCATTAGGATACTTCCACCGGTGTATCATCCGCGGCGCCCCACTCGGCCCAGGAACCATCGTAAATGTAGTTATCGCGGTGCCCCAAGAGGTGCAGGCCAAGAAAAATCACTGCGGCGGCAACGCCGGAACCGCACGAACTAACGATCGGCCGCTCAAGGTCGACGCCGGCATCAACAAGGACGGCGCGCATCTCGTCGGGGGAGCGGAAAGTCTGGTCCTCTGGGCTCCATAACTTGCCGCAAGGAATGTTAATACTGCCGGGCATGTGCCCCGGGCGCAATCCGGGCCTGGGCTCCGGATCAGCGCCGGAAAAACGGCCGGGGGAACGAGCATCAATGAGCTGTTCCCGGCCGCTTTCCAGATTCTGCTTTATCTGTTCGAAATCGCGCAGCATGAAATTGTTCAGATGGGCAGTGAAATGGCGGGGCTGGGGGTTGGGTGGCAAATCATCCACGGGCCTATCTTCAGCCAGCCATTTGGACATGCCGCCGTCAAGCAGGGCAACGTCATCGTGTCCGAAAACCTTGAACGTCCACCAGACCCGCGCGGCGCTTATTGAGCCCGGCCCGCCATAGACGACAATACGGTAACCGTCGCCCAGTCCCATCTTGCGCATTCGCGACGAGAATTTTTCAGGGCTGGGTAGCATATGGGGAAGGTCGGACTCCTCATCCGCAATGTCGTCTATGTCGAAATGAACGGCGCCGGGAATATGGGCCTCGTCGAATTCCGCTCTTGCATCGCGTTGCTCCGTCGGCAGGTACCAGGATCCGTCGACAATGCGGACATCCGGCGCATCCAGATGGTCGTGCAGCCACTGCGTGCTG
>CAYOOG010000055.1:10176-15465 GCA_964405515.1 uncultured Alphaproteobacteria bacterium
GTGCTGACCAGGTCATCAATGTTACTGTCGGGCATTCGAAGCAATTCCTCTTGTGAATCAATCAACCAGGGCTAATGAGACGCGCCTATTGTGCTGCCCCTTGTTCTTAATCTTGGTGACAATAGCATTGCCGACTTCAGCCGTGCTCGTCACGTGCGTGCCGCCACAGGGTTGAAGGTCACAATCTCCAATCTCGATCAGGCGCACACGACCGGCGCCCGTGGGTGGCTTGACCGACATGGTCTTTACCAGTTCCGGCTGGGCGGCCAATTCCTCGTCGCTGATCCAGCGCTCCGTTACCGGATGGTCGGCGGCAATCAAGGTATTCAATTGCTCGGTTAAAGCATCCTTGTCAAGCGAGGCCCCGGAGAGATCAAAATCCAGGCGGCCGGTTCCGTCGCCGACTTGCCCCCCGGTAACAGGGTAGGGGACCAGGGAGGACAAGAGATGCATGCAAGTATGCACGCGCATCAGGCGGTGCCGTCTTTCCCAGTCGATGGCCGCAGTGCATTTCATGCCGGGAGTCGCCGGGGCGGCGTCCTCGGCCGGTACATGCTCCACAGTGTCCCGTTCCGCGCCCTTGACGGCATTGACGATATCTATTGAGGTGCCGTCCTCAAGCACCAGTCGTCCGGTATCCCCCGGCTGTCCGCCCCCGGTCGCGTAGAAGACCGTGCGGTCCAAAATGATTCCGCGCTCGCCAAGGCCGCTGACGGTTGCCTCGCAAGACCGAGCATAGGAATCCTCAAGGAACACCAATTCCATTGGCTACTCTCTCTTGGAGTTGAAGGTGCTTAATGAGCTTTAGATTAACGGATGGATGGGGCGCCGCAAAGGCGGCATTGAAGCAATAAAGGCCCTAGTGAGTATATTCGCCGCTCTCCGGTACGTCCTTGCTCAGCGATTCAACCATTTCCCGAACCTGCAAGAGAATCTTGAAGGCCACCATGTCATCCTTGTTCTCGGTGATTTTGCAAGCCTGATCGATGGCGATCAGCGAGGCCGACTCACCGTGCTGCTCAAGCAATTTCTTGGCGGCTTCGAGGATATATTGGCTAGGCAACATGGTCGGCACTGATTCTCAATACTGGCCGCCTTCGGGGCGACTCGTTGATCCCAGCATAGCGTCTCTCGTACTCCTGATCACGGCAATTCCGCCGTTCGTTAATCTCATAATTTCGTTAATCATCAGTAACGATTAAGAAATTTGGCGGTAGTCACCGATGTAACTTGTATGACTTACAAGAGCTTGGCCTGGATTCCAAAGATGAAGCATGCAGGCCGGGGGCTCCATGACAATCGACAAATGACGCCCTTCGCCCAATGAGAGTTCGACCTGATGAGCTATTCCCGGCGCGACCTGCGCCGTGGTGCCGTGGAAGGATGTGGTGACGGGGCGGTGCTGGTGGCCGCTCAGAATTCCGGCGATCTGGTGATGCCGTGCGACGACGGCGGCAAATTTATCGGCGTTTGCCAGTCCCATGCCGTCCATATGTGCGAGCCCAGTCTTAAACGGTGGGTGATGCATAAAGATCAGGGTCGGGGTCTCGGGTGCCGACGACAGCGTTTCATCGAGCCAAGCGCACCTTTTTGCGCACATATCACCACCCATTTCCCCCGGGTCAAGGGTGTCAAGCCCGAGAAGCCGGAGCGGATAGTCATCCACGGCGTAATGAAGAAAATTCTTGTCTTCGTGCAAATAGGCGTGATCGGTGAAGGCTGCCCTCAAATTATCCCGGTCATCGTGATTGCCCGGAATCAAATAGAGGGGAAACTCAAGCGGCGCGAGTAGAGCGGCGAGGCGCCGGTATTCCTCGGCTGCGCCGGTGTCGCAAAGGTCGCCGGTAGCCAGCACCAGATCGGGGCGGGGGTCCAGGCGGTTGATATGCTTGACAGCGGCCTCAAGACATTGCGGCGTCGCGCATTGCCGCACCACTTCGCTATCCGGAAGTCCGATGTGTAGATCAGTGATCTGGGCGATCAACATGGCGGGATCCTATCGGTGTTTGCCACAGGCAGGATGAAACCACGAGAGTTTGCATCAGCGCGCGGCTTCCGGCAATATTTCAACGCATTCACCCAGAGTCTTTCCGACCCTAATTGAATCAATTTGATGGGTGCAAATCGGTTTTTCGGGAAGGCGTGGCGCGAAGCGCGATATGGTATATCGGGCGAGCGTCAGAACGCACCCGAGGGGCTGTTTTGCCCCACCGAAGGCCGGTTTTCTTTGCGTCGTGGCTTTGTTGCGTCCCTTATCCGATGTCCCACATCGCATGGCGGAACGCGCCGTGCCGCGACGCAAATAAACCTCGGTCAAATGGTTCAATTAGGGTCGGAAAGACTCTAGCTCCGGGATCGCGGCTTTGCCCAACAGCGCCGAATACAAAAACTTCATCATGGAATTGATGGAACCGGCGGGGCCGGTGACTTGGCGCAACATGTTCGGCGGCGCCGGGGTTTTTTGCGACGGACTAATGTTCGCGCTGGTCGCAGGTGATCAGCTTTACTTCAAGGCAGACGCTGAAAGCGCCCCGGACTTTGAGGCGCTGGAGTGCGAACCGTTTCGATATCAAACCAAAGGCGGCAAAGAGGGCCGAATGCCATACTACGAAGCCCCGGACGGGGTTTTCGATGATCCGGATGAATTTCTCCGCTGGATGCAAAAGGCGGTAGGCGCCGCCAGCCGCGCAAAGTCCAAGTAACCTGCCCGTCGGTTGATTCAGACTTGCTGGCCGCCGGCTTCAAGCGGGCGCGTCGCGTCGCACGCCACTTGGTTTCGGCCGGCGTTCCTTGCCGCGTAGAGCGCTTCGTCCGCCCTTGCGATCAAGGCCTCAACGGACTCGCCGGGGATGTGCTGCGCCACTCCAAACGAGAGCGTGATCTGGCCCAAGACCTCGCCGCTGTTCTTTCGCGTGATCCGGGATCGGGCAACAGCCTCTCGCAGTTGGTTGGTGACCACCTCGGCCTGATTGATCCGGGTCATTGGCAGGACCAGGGCGAATTCCTCGCCACCGTAGCGGGCAGTGAGGTCGCGTCCCTTGGTATTGTTCGTCAAGACCTTGGCGACCAGGCGAATGACTTCATCGCCAACCTGATGGCCCCAAGTGTCATTGAACTTCTTGAAATGATCGATATCCGCCATGGCCAGGGTGACTGGCGTACATTCCTGTTGTGACTCGGTGATTGCTTCCAGAATTCCTTCGTCGAAGGACTTGCGGTTGGCGATACCTGTCAAGGGGTCGGTCAAAGCTTGTTCCTGCACGGCGGCAAGACTTGATTCCAAATCTGCAATCTTGTTGGCTGACGCTTCCAGCTCCTGCTCCAGCAGGTTGCTTTGCTCGGCCATGGATTCGGTCTCATTGACCAGCCCGGTGATAACCTGGCCCAACTCGGCGACGTTCGGTTTGGCCGCCAAACGGGCGCTGTAATCACCCAGGGAATCCTTGTAACGGGAGGTATCCCCTCCGGATTCGGATAGACGGCGCATGATCCGCGCCATCTCTTCGCGCAGCATCTTGTTGGCGCCTTGAACCGCAGAGGCGGAATCCTCGTTGCTCAAATAGTTGTTGTAAATCTCGGCCGAGATTTCCTCGGTAATCTCTGCGTTCGTTTCGAGTTCGGCTTCGCTGGCTCTACCCAGGCCCGGATTGTTACCATCGGCGTAAGCGAACCAGATTTCGTAGTTGCGAGGGGTTGGCGCGATGCCGTGCCCGGCCATCAGATCCAAAGCCTTCCTGGAACTTTGCGCAACTCTCTTTTGTGTTGAGATTATTGTCAACGAGTCCCCACTATGGGCACCGGCGCCACGGGCCCACGATATTGGTCTTTGGTGAATCGCCTCGGAGGCGAACAGCCAAACCTTAACCATAGGCTTCAAAGAATTCGTAAACGCGACGCAAACTGGCTGCATGGCCCAGTCTTGGGGGATTTCGCCGCCGCCGCCCAGGGTTGAAGTGCGGCTAACCCTTGCCCTTTGAGTCGCGTAGCATGAAGGCGGGAACGTGCTCCCCCATGCCGACAGCCTCGGGATTCTTATCCTTGTCCGGCTTTGCGGTTCCGGAGCCGCCGCGACGGCGCGAGCGTTTCGGCTTCTCCTCGGCTTTTTCGGGGCTTTTTTTCTGCGGTTCGGTGGCAGAAGCTTTAGAAGACGGTGGGGATTCCTGATCCGACGCGGCCGGCGAGGGTTTCTGCTGCCGACCCCCGCGCCGTCGCCGGGTCTTGCCTCCTGCGGATTCTTTCGGCTTTTCAGAATTCCTTTTGCGGCCTCCGCGGCCTCCACGGCTTCCGCCTCCACGCGACCGGGTTGGGGCCTCGTCGCTCAGTTCAGCGCTGGCAACGTTCGGAACATCGAAACGGGGAATTTCCTTTCCGAGAAGAGAGGTGATCGCTCCGACGTACTTGCCATCTTCCGATGTGGCCAGGGTAATGGCGATTCCGCTTCTTCCGGCCCGCCCGGTCCGGCCTATGCGGTGAATATAGTCCTCGGCATGGATAGGCACGTCATAATTGAAAACATGGCTGACCTTGGGAATGTCTAGGCCGCGGGCGGCGACGTCGCTGGCCACAAGCAGCGACACTTCACCGTTCTTGAACTTGTCCAGAACTTCCATCCGGAACGACTGCTGCAAGTCGCCATGAAGTGCCGCGGCGTTGAATTTATGGCTCTTCAAAGACTTCCAAAGAACATCGACGTCGCGCTTACGGTTGCAAAAGATAATGGCGTTCTTGACGTCGTCGGATTTCAAGAGCGTCCGCAAGACGGCGTTTTTTTGCCGCGATGGGACGACAGTCATCGACTGGGTCACGGTCTCTGCGGCGGAAGCGGGGGGATCTACGGCGACACGAACCGGGTCTTTGAGAAAACGGTCCACGAGACGCTGAATTTCCGGGGGCATGGTGGCCGAAAAAAACAGGGTTTGCCGCTTGCCCGGCATGAGCTTGCATATTCTTTCCACATCCGGAATGAAACCCATGTCCAGCATGCGGTCGGCTTCGTCGATAACCAAGAATTGCACGCCGGTAAGCATCAGCTTGCCGCGTTCGAAGTGGTCCAATAGCCTACCCGGTGTGGCGATTAGAACGTCTACGCCACGATCAAGTTTCTTGTACTGCTCGTCGAACGAGACCCCGCCAATAAGCAGCGCCATGGTCAGCTTGTGGTGCTTACCGTAGGTCTCGAAGGATTCAGCGACCTGGGCGGCCAATTCCCGGGTCGGCTCCAGGATCAGTGTGCGCGGCATGCGCGCCTTGGCGCGCCCCTGGGCCAGGATGTCTATCAGGGGCAAGGTA
>CAYOOG010000056.1:0-13472 GCA_964405515.1 uncultured Alphaproteobacteria bacterium
TCCGGCGCCACGATGCGCGTCTCCAAATGCCGGTTGATATCCTCAAGCGCGGACGCCAAAGGTTTATTGTCAAATACCAACTCACCCCGGCGCCAGGCAACGGCGGTATCAGGCTCGCTTGCCGCCACATCGCCCAGCTTGCCGTTCACCTGATATTCGATCTGCTCACCTCTGGAAACAGTGCGGCGCACCGGGGTGCGCGACAACAGTTTTTCGTTGGGCAGTTGCGAAACTTGAACCGTGCCCTCAAGAACAGTGACGGTTACCTCCTGGGAGTTACGGTTGACGTTGAATTCCGTCCCGAGCGCCCGGATCGTCGCATCTCCGGCGGACACCACAAATGGCCGTGCTGCGTCAGGCGCCACTTCGAACAGGGCTTCGCCCTCCTCCAGCCCGATTTTGCGGAAGTCCAAGGACATTTCGACGCGGATATCCGAATCAGCGTTCATATGCACAACCGAGCCGTCCGCCAGCGACAGCGTCCGCACCTCGGCCCTGCCGGTCGTATAGGACGTGCCCGGCGGCGTGCTTATTGTGGCAAGACCAATTGCACCGGCGACAACGACAAACGCACAAGCCGCCGCGGCTAATCGGACGTAGCGCCGCGCGGCAGACTCGGGCGTCCGCGCAGATGTCGTGAGCCCACCCCTCGTGTCGACCAGATCCAGGAATTCCCGGTCCAGTTCGGGCCAGGATTGCCGCGCCGCTTCGCCTTCCGGGTCGAGCCGCCGCCAAACGTCGTTCACCCGGTCGAAGGCGCGGATATGCTCGGGATCGGCTGCCAGCCAAACGCGGAAGCGCTTGCGCTCCCTTTCGCTGATGTCGCCCGAGCGCAACCGCGCGTACCACGCCTCCGCCTGTTCCCGGTTTGCATCGTTGCTGTCTAACACCATCTTACTGTCCTTCGTGGACCGCAGGTCTGTCCAATTGCCGCCGGCACCGCGCCAGCGCCTTGACCATGTGACGTTCCACCGTATGGCGGGCAATACCCATTTCCGCCGCGATTTCCGGATAGGTCAGGTCGTAAAATCTGTGCAGGATGAAAGCCTGGCGGCACTTGGGCGGTAGATTCCTGATGGCGCCGCAAAGCATCACGAACTCCTGCTTCGCCGCCAGGGTCCGCTCCTGCCCGGGCCGAATGTCGGTCAGATCATCTGCTTCCAACGGCGGCTACAGGTGTTGGCGGCGCGACCGGTCCTGGCGAATCCGGTCGATAGCCAGGTTAGAAGCGGTCTTGAACAAAAAGGCGCGGGGAAACTCCACCCGCTCGTCACCAACGAAATAGACTTTGAGGAAGGCCTCCTGCGCCACCTCAGCCGCATCGTGCTCATTGGGCAGAAAGCGCGCCAGATACCGCCTGAGCGCACTGTCGTACCTTTTGAACAGGCCGGCGAAACTTTTTTCCCGGTGTCGCGTCAAGGCGCGCTCCAAAAAGTTAACCCATTGATCAAAAACACGTTTTCGTTCCGACGCAATCGTGCATACACCGCCACTATTCCTTAGACGGAACTCGGCTCCACTACCGTTACAAAAAAATCCAACCCGGAGCCGTCAATCGCCCGCCGGTGGGCTGTAGCGATTGTACTTCTTGAGCAACGCGACCAGGCGGTCGAGGGGCAGCCCGTGGACGATATTTCCGTCGACGCCGGTCATGGTTTCCGACGCCACAAGCTGATTGACCAGGGCCTCTTCCACGGCCTCTGCCGTGGCCTCGAACAGCAGGCTCATAAGTTCGGAGTTCATGTCGGTTGGATACTTCGTGCTGGTCCAACCGTCGGCCATTGTAAACGTGTTGGTGGTGGAAAAGGAAATCACCAGCTCACCGGAAAAGTTTGCCCCCGTACTGCCGTTACGGCCCACGCCCATGGCGGCGCGCCTTGCCACGCGGTTCAATTGATGGGGCTGCAAGGGGCAGTCCGTGGCGATCAAGATCAACACTGAATTTTTCGGCACCATATTGCCCAAGGCTTCGAGACCCTCGCCACTGCCGTCTTCGGGCAATAGATCGGTGATTTCCTCACCCACGGGCACGCCGGCAATGCGCAGATCGCGGCGCGTCGCGTGATTGGCCTGAAGAAGGACTCCCACGGTGAAGGTCTCGCCGTCGACTTCGATAACGCGGGAAGATGTGCCGATACCGCCCTTGAACTGGTAGGCCATCATGCCCGTGCCGCCGCCGACGTTGCCCTCGGCCACGGGGCCGCCGGTGGCGTTATCCAGCGCGGCAAAAACGTGTTTGGGCTGAATGTGGTGGCCGAAGACGTCGGTGAGGCGCCAGTCGAGGGTCTCCCCGACCACCGCCAGTGTGCGGGTAAACCATTCACCTTCCGAGACGCTGCCACGTATGGTGCCCCAATCGACCACAGCCTGATGAACGGCACCGACGCTGCCGGTGCTGGTCATGGCCACGGGCCCCCAGAAGAACCCGTGCTCGTCGATCAGCCAGGTGCCGGTCCATTCGCCGGCGCCGTTGATCACGGCGCGGCCCGCGGCCACGGCCTCGTTGCTGCTTTGAGATATTTGTCTGCCCAAGGGATGCACGACGGTAACGCCCGTGCGCACCGGGCCCTTACCCAGTACCATCTTGCCTTCGCCGGAAATCAACGTGGTATGGCCGACCTCCACGCCCGCCACATCGGTTATGGCGTTTAAGGCGCCGGGTGTACCGGCAAAAGGCACGCCCAAATCGCGCGCGCGCGGCGTGTCACCGGCCGTGGCGGAGCCGGCGCCAATACCAACGCTCAAAACCAACGCAAGCAAAGCTGTTTTCGTGATCATTGTGTTCCCCCATATTGGAACCAAAAAGAAAACGGCCGACCTATTTTCACCGGCCGGCCGAGTGTCTCGTCTAATCAAGTCTGCTTAGAACTGCATCCGCACTTCCATGCCGATGGTGCGCGGACGGTTAGTCACGATGCGCGGACGGTCCGGATGCTCCGCCGCGATGGATCGGTTGTCCGCCAGGTTCGCATACTCATTGAACATGTTATTCACGAACACCGAGGTCTCCCAGGTTCCGTTGAACACGCCGACACGTGCGTTGAAGATGCTCCACGCGGGCCGTTCGCGCGGGTTTTGTGGCTCGTTGTTAGCGCTGAAGCTGTTGCCGAAGTACGAATAATCGTTGCGGAAGAAGAAGCTCCAGTCGTCGCCCAAACTTTTTGTGTACTGAGTGGAAAGGCTCATGTTCCACCTCGGTACCTGCTGCACCCGGCTGCCCTCGAAAAGGCCGGCCGCCGGGTTGCCGACGACGATCTTGGCGTCCGTGTATCCCACGCCGAAGACGAACTCCAAGCCATCGACCGGATGGGCCACCATCTCAATCTCAAAGCCCTTGTTTTCGGCCTTACCGGCATTGGCGACGAGCTGGAAACCGCAGGACAGGCGATTGAGCTGCTGCATGTCGTTCCACTCAATGAAGAACGCGGCCGCATTCAAGGTCACCCGGCGGTCCAGCAAGGTCGATTTCACACCGCCCTCGTAGCTCCAGACCGTATCGGAATCATAACCAAGGATGTCTTCCGGACTGGTGATCCCCAGCAACGCCAAATCTTCGGCGCAAAAGGCAAAGGGAACGTTTTGATTGACGCCACCGATTCGGAAGCCTTTCGATACCGAGGCGTAGGTCATGACATCATCGTTAACCCTGGCCTCCAACTGGAATTTCGGGTTGAAGCTGCTTTCCGACTGCGTGCCCTCGACAAAGCTGGGCCCGTTATTCGCCAAGCCGTCCGTGTCGGACAAGAAAAATGCCTTGGTATCCGACCAGCGGGCGCCCGCGGTGGCGGTCAGCCAATCCGTAATGTCGTAACTCAACTCGCCGAAGATGGCAAATTCCTCGGTGTTGAAAACGGTGTTGGTCTCGAAAATGAGATCCGTGCCGAGGGCAAACACGCCGGGCGGCAGACCCAGAACGCCGCGGCTGAAGGCCTCATCGAGCCCGGGCACCGTTGCCACCCCCGTCGGATAGAGCAAGGTCGAATTGGTGTCCTGATAGAAGACGCCGGCGGTGAACTGGAAGGGGCCGTCGAATTCCGAAGTGAATCGCGTCTCGTGAACGAAGGCCTCAAAGTCCAGGGTTTCCGTAAGCGGGCCATACAGCGGCGGGGTTCCGAAGAAGAAAGTAATAACAAAGGTTTCATCTTCGTCCTCGTCGATGAAGCGGTCAAAGAACGCGGTCGAGGAAGTGAACGAGCCGAAATCGGCTTCGTAGTTTACTGTCAGGCTGGTCAACCACCATTCTTCCGAGCCGGGCTCCTCAATATTGAAATTACGGAACTGCCGGAAGTTGCCTGGGATGAGATCGGCAAAGGGAAGACCGTCCGCTTCCAACTTCTGATACATGAAGCGGGGCGTGATGGTCAGGTTTTCGCTGGCCACGAAAGTCGCGGCAATCTGTGCACCCATATACTTTTCGTCATCGACGTTTTCTTCAAAAAAGTCTCCGCCCGGCGCGTTGGTCAGGCTGATCCGTTCGTAGAGGCCGGAATTCGCACCGGTATAGGCCATGGCACGAATGGCGAATACGTCTTCGATCACCGGAACATTGATCGCGGCGTCGATGGCAAAATTGACGTCACCTTCATCGACAGTGGAAACGTTCGCCCGAGCGCGGGCTTCCTGTTCGCTCAGATCCGGCTGCTTGCTGATAAGGCGGACCGTGCCGCCCATGGACCGCGCGCCGTACAAGGTGCCCTGCGGGCCTTTCAGGACCTCGACCCGTTCCACGTCCAACACACGGGGGTTCATGGTCTCGGGGATCGGCGTGTCGTCAATATAGAAACCGGTGGTCCCGGCGATGGATGACAAGGCGGCACCGAAAACGCCCCGGATGCCGATCTTGCGTGAGTCAAAGCGGCCATCGGCCTCGGCGCCGTATCCCAAATTCGGTACCTTCGATGCATAATCGATGAAGGTATTGGCGCCCATGCGCTCAAGCGTGAATTCGTCGAGCACGGTGATCGCCATGGGCACTTCCTGCAGGCTTTCCGCCCTCTTGGTCGAGGTAACGATGATTTCCTCGATGGCAAAGCGGTCTTCGTCCTGCGCGACGGCCATCTGGCCGGCGCTCAAGGCAAGGGTTAGTCCCGTGCCCAAAAGAAGCGCGGATTTGAAAAATTTCGCCCGGCGGGCCGGTCGTTGAGATGGAGTCATAACTCGGGTGGGCGTCATCTTTTGGTTTCCTCCCTAGGAAAAAATACTTTGTGCCCGCTGCCGCATTTTCGCGGCTTCGTGACGGCGCTGGCTGGAAGTCTACACCTGAAAGCCACAATCGTCACTTACAATTTCGACATTAATCTCAAGGTATTGCAGGGGTTTCCCGTCCTTCTGACGGAGAAAGCCGTCGTTTGGTGTAATATTTTTGCAACGCCAAGCACGCGTAACCACGTTTACACGGCATAAATTGGCGGCCGGGAAGACCGGGTCAGCGTGTGATTAGGCGCCGTGGCGAACGCTCGACCACCGGGGATAGGGGTTTTCTTCGTACAGTTCACGCACGGCCTGAGACGTCGCGTCCTCCAGTGTTGTCAGACAAGGCAGCTTGTCACGTAGCTCCAACTCCCGCCGGGGCTCGATGACCTGCGAAGTGATGAGGCAATCCAAAGGCCCCTCGCCCCCGCCAAGCGCCGAGTCCCAATCTTCAGGACCTCCCTGGAGCGGCTCGTAGGCAGCCATAATCACAGTGCCAAGCGGCAACTCGCCAGCCCGCGGACGCACCAGATCAAGCCACTCACGCTCGGCGCTGGTCACATTGTAGACGTACTCGGTCAAAAAGCACTGCGTGGCCAGAGCATAAAGAAAATCCGTGCCGGGTGCGCCCTCAGGTAAGAAATCTGCATCACTCACAAGAAGTTCCAAAACCCTGCGCCGGACAGCCGTGAATACTTTCTCCATTGACGCATCGGCAATGATCACCCGCGCCATCAAGCGGCAGAGCAACGGGTGGTCAAGAACGGCAAGCTCAGAGCCAATGGCGTTGGAATCGTCGAGCCTTGCCGGCAGTTCTCCAAGCGCGAGCCGTTCATTGAGAATCGACACTGCTGCTCTGGAAACATCCTGAGGATCCACGCCTTCCACGGTCAGGTAATGCAACAGGTCTTCCTCGAACTGATCGTCCTTTGGAGGCGCGTCAAGTTCACCCAGGCAATTTGCCATGTTCTGCCAATACAGCGGTTCTTCCGGAGCCAAACGGGCCGCCAGGCGATACTGCGCCAGCGCTTCTTCACGCCGCCCCAACCGGCCGTAGGCGGCGCCCAAATCATTTTGGCAGGCCGCATCGCTCGGGCTGGCCTCTGCAAGAGCGCGCAAGGATTCCACGGCATCTTCTTCTCGACCGAGCTGGACTTGGAGATTGGCGAGCGTCCGCCGGGCCTGGCCAAGCCCCGGATCAAGGGCCAGCGCCGCTTCAAGGCTGTTCGCGGCGCTCTCTGTTTGACCCATCTGCAGATAAGCGTTGCCGAGATTGACCCTGTATTCGGCGGACGCGGGGTTCTTCTTAATGGCGCGGGCAATGAGGTCGATCGACGCCTCGTTATTGCCCGCCTGCCCGGCCAATACTCCCAGCAGATGCAACGCGTCGGGCTGCTCGGGCTGCTGCTTCAACATCCGCCGATAAAGGGATTCGGCCTCCGCCAGGCGCCCGGATCGATGATGACGGACCGCCTGCTGAAAAATCTCTTGAAGGGACTGGCTACTTTCTGACATTGCTTCGAAAAAAGAAAACCATTCGCGGTCAGACTCTAGGTGCCAATAGCTTCGAGACGCTTGACCAAATCCTTACAGAAACCCTCGAAGTCGTCCGGCGAATCGATGTATTGCGAGGGTTTTGGACCGACATAACTGAACCCTGCCTCCACCAACATGGGTACGAGTTCAAGCGTCTTCCCAAGATCGGCAAGGCAATCCGGGCCATCGTCGGGGAAAGTCGACAGCAAGGGCATGCCGAGATCAAGCTCCGAAAAATCGCGGCCGGCTTCTTTCATTGCCGCGGCGATTCTGGCGCGATCCTCGGGGTCCATTGGGCCGGGCATTATGCCAGACGCGTGATCAACGATGCGGGGTAAAGCGCGCGGGTGGTTGAGTTCCATACCCATCCAGATTTTGGGTCCGCCGCTGCGCGGCTTGGGATGAAAATAGACATCTTCAAACTGAATTTTCCGCCCCTGAAAAGAAACCGGCGAAGCATCACTCCAAAGCAATTTCCAAGCCTCGAGATGGTCGTCCAGTCTGGCGCCGCGCTCGTTATAAGGGATGCCCATGGCCTCGTATTCCTCGGATTGCCAACCCGCGACGGCGGTTACGGTCAGGCGTTCGTTGGATATCAGATCGAGCGTCGCCAGTTCTTTTGCGATATCCAACGGCGACGCGTGCAAGGGTGCCAGAATGGCGCAGGCATGGACGTCAATATGTGACGTAACAGCCGCTATTGCCGACAAAAGCGGAATACTCGAGGGCCAGGGCATCTCGGGATATTGATTAAAGGGCAAGGCGAAATCGCGGGGATTGGCGGGGCGGCCGTCCCGCCCGCAGGCGCCACCCATGACGTGATGCTCGCTGAAGGATATGGCATCTATGCCCGTGTCCTCGGCTATTCTGGCGAACCGGATGAGCGTGTCCAAGTCCTGGGGCTCGACCAATGTGTCGAGCTCACTCAGGGTCATGACCACTTTAAGATGATCACCCATATCAATTTCCCTTCAATTTCGAACAGCCACGGTGGAACCTACCCGTTTCTCCAGCTTGTCGGCTAAGTTGGTGCCCGCTCCCGGACTCGAACCGGGACAGGGGTTGCCCCCCGAAGGATTTTAAGTCCCTTGTGTCTACCAATTCCACCAAGCGGGCGCCCGGGAACCACGAGGACCCCAGTTTATCCTTGATCCGGCTCCGATTCACTAGTGGTTTTCCGGCCCTCGCTCTCTTCGGCGCTTAATTCCCGGCCCATGGCTTCGACGTCCGCGACCGCCGCCGCTAAGACCGCCTCGTCGGTCGCGCGCAGCACCAGGTTGGCTCCGGCGCGGCCATCGCGGTAATAGGGATAGCTGCCCACCGATACGCCCGCGTGGCGAGCCTGTAGGTTGCCAAGGGCCTCCGCCATTGTGCTCTCGCGCAGTGGTACGTCGACCGTGTGAGATATCAGGGGCGCGCCGCCAGCCAAGCTGTGGCGCAGGCTGTCAAGCATCGCCTTCATGACCACGGGCACGCCGGCAAGCACGAAAACATTTTCAATCTGAAATCCTGGAGCGCCGCTCAAGGGGTTTTCGATCAATGTTGCGCCCTCGGGCACCTCGGCCATCTTGAGTCGCGATTCGTTTAACCCGCTTTCGCGGTAGTGTGCGTCGAGCGTTGCCACGGCATCAGGATGGCGCACAATAGGCAGCCCGAAGGCGGCGGCGATCGCGGCGGAGGTGATGTCGTCGTGGGTCGGGCCGATGCCCCCGGTGGTGAAAACGTAGTTGTATTTGCCGCGCAATTCGTTGACGGCGGTGATAATTTCAGGCTCGTCATCCCGCACCACGTGCGCCTCGGACAGGCGGATGCCGATATCGTTGAGCCAATTGGCCAAATGGGACAGGTTCACGTCCTGGGTACGGCCCGAGAGAATCTCGTCGCCGATAAGGACTAGCCCCGCCCTGACGATTGAATCGTCTGATTCGTTTTCCAACATGGCCGCTATCTTACAGAATCGCGCGCCAGAATTCCGCGTTACGGTTTTCCGGCCCATCCTGGGCCAAGGATAACAAGAGGTCATCCGGCACGTTCATGTCCGCCTTGAAGCGCATCAAGGCGCGTCGGCGGTCAGTCTCGGGGCTGTGCCAGTCGCTTTCCGCCGCTCTGTCCAGCGCACTCAATTGTTCCTCGGGCAGGAAATAGCCGGAAAAGCCAACCGCCCTTATGTACTGCTCAAGTAGCGCAGTCTTGATCCAACCTTCAAAATCATCGCCCGGGTCCAGCCCATCGAATCGCTCCAGGGGCGACAAGAAAGGCTCCGCCGGGGCGCCGATGGAGCGGTCCATGTCCATCGTCATAACCCTCGTCAGGGCGTCTACCGCCAAGGCACGTTCTCCAAGCTCCAGCGCCGCCCGAACAAAGGTGCAAGTGCGCAACAGGTTGATATCCAGATCATCGGCAGGTTCCAGGATGCGAACGCATTCCCGCAGGCAGGCGTGACGCTCCCTCGCCGAAAGCGTCCGTTTCTGCGCCGTGGCATAAAGGTTGAGCGCGCGGCGGTGGGTCTGGTGATACAGAACACCCTCTCCCGCGGCCATTTTCTCGACGGCGGCTTCCATGCACCCGAAATAGGCGTGGGACCGCAAGTAGTCCCGCCAGGCGTTTTTGTCCAACTCTGGAAGTTCTCCCTCCTCCGCCGGGGCTTCCACCAGCAAACCCCTTTCGGCAATCTCGCCCGCACGGTCCGGCTTACAGGCAAAGAAATTCAGTTGGAACGGTCCTACGGTTGCGCCGGCATCCACGGGCAGCAGCAGTCCCAAGCCTGGGATCAGGCGATAGAAACCATATCCCAGCGCCTGAAGCGCCTTCATGACACCCTCGTTGACCACGCCTTCGTGCTTGTGTTCGAACATGATCAGTGGCGATTGGCTGGAAAGAAACGCCTGTCCGCCGGCGATGATCTTCTCCTCGGCCCCTTCGGCATCGATCTTGAGAAAATCGATGTCGGGCCAGGCCAATTCCCCGGCCATTGCGTCGAGCGTGCTCACCCGCACTTCCTCGCTGGAAATAGCACTGTCGGGTTTCTGCAAGGTGTTAGTCTCGGAACTGCCCTGGTGATAGAACATCGCCGTCCCGGTATGATCGGAAAGCGCCGCCGGAATCAATTCAACATTTTTGATACCGTTGGCGCCAAGGGTCCGGCGCAGGCAGCGCGCCGTTAACCCGGTGGGCTCGAACGCCCAAACCTTGCTATCGACGCCGGTAGCCCGCGCCATCGCCAACGTATAGCAACCATAATTCGCGCCGATATCGATACAGTTCATGTCCGGTCCGACGAAGTTCCGGACAAATCTGATTTCGTCCTCGAACCAGTCTTCCTGCTCCAGAAGAATATAGGTCGTCATTTGGCTAAAAGGTCGCGGCGTGCAGATCACATCGCCGTTGACCAGGCGAAGGAACACGTCCGGCAAGACATCAGGTTCGCCTTCCAACCGGCCGGCCTGCTGCAGGACCTGGCCAAGCCCCATGTAGGCACGAATGCTGTTGGGCAAGGCGCCAACCACGCGCCGGTAGGCCGCCTCGGCGCCGTCCAGGTCCCCGACCGCATGTAGCTGTCCCGCCGCCTCGAATTCGGCCCTGGGGTTCATAATTTGCTCCTGCCCGCGCTCGAAGGAGCAACTATACAAAACCAAAAGTTAACGAATTGTGCCGCCGCCGTTGCGCCCCGGCAGGCCAAACATTAGCTTTCGGCCATGGAGTTTCCCGACCCCCTTATTCGCGGCACGCTGGTCAAGCGGTACAAGCGGTTCTTTGCCGATGTTGAGCTGCCGGATGGGAAGACCGTGGTGGCCCACTGTGCGAACACCGGCGCCATGACCGGCCTCAAGGAGCCGGGCCTGGAGGTTTGGCTCTCACCGGCCCGCAACCCAAAGCGCAAGCTGCGCTATAGCTGGGAGCTTGTGAGGATCGGCGACGGCCTGGTGGGCGTGAACACCGCATTGCCGAACCACTTGGTTGCCGAGGCTATCGAGGCCGGGAAGATCGCCGAACTCCACGGCTACCGCAGCCACCGCCGCGAAGTCAAATATGGCAAGAATTCGCGAATTGATCTGCTTTTGGAGGACCACGAGGATGACGCCCCGGTCTGTTACGTGGAGGTCAAGAATGTGCACTTGAAAAGGGCCGGCGGCGCGGAATTTCCCGACGCCGTCACCGCGCGCGGCAAGAAGCACCTGTTGGAACTGGCGGAAATGGTGGCACAGGGCCACCGGGCGGTCATGTTCTACCTTGTACAAAGAGAAGATTGCGCCACCTTTTCTATTGCGGGAGACGTTGATCCAGATTATGAAAAAACCCTGAAGATCGCCTCATCTCAAGGGGTTGAGACGATATGTTATGCTTGCCGGCTAACCCCGCAGGCAGTCACCGTGGATCGGCCGTTGCCCATGAGGTTAACCGGTTCCTAAGGTCATAAAGCTACTTTGCGCCTAAGATGAATAATTTAAGCGAAACAGACGTCGCCCACAGCAATACCGGTGTCATCAAGACCCACCCGCCGGAGGATTTTGCCGGCATGGCCAAGGCCGGGCGCCTTGCGGCCGAGACCTTGGATTTCATAACGCCCTATGTCGTGCCCGGCGCCGTCACCGGGGAGTTGGACCGGCTCTGTCATGAATTCACGCTCGAAAACGGTGGCTTGTCCGCATGCCTCGGGTACCGGGGATACACAAACTCCATTTGCACATCTATCAACCACGTTGTGTGTCACGGCATTCCAGGCGAGAGGGCCTTGAAAGAAGGTGACATCGTCAATATCGACGTCACCGTTATTGTCGACGGCTGGCACGGAGATTCCAGCCGCATGTTCCCGGTTGGCGCGATCAACCGAAAGGCCGAGCGCCTGGTGGACATTACCCACGAATGCCTGATGCGCGGAATCGCCGAGGTACGCCCCGGCAACACTTTTGGCGATATCGGCCACGCTATTCAGAAGTTTGCCGAGGCACAACGTTGCTCGGTCGTGCGCGATTTTTGCGGCCATGGACTGGGGCGGGTATTTCACGACGCGCCAAATGTCGTGCATTACGGCCGGGCCGGCAGCGGCCACGAGTTGCGGGAAGGCATGTTCTTCACCATCGAGCCGATGATCAATCTTGGCAAGTACAGCGTCAAGATGCTCGACGACGGCTGGACCGCGGTTACAAAGGATCGTTCTCTCTCCGCCCAGTTCGAACATGCCATCGGAGTTACCGCCGACGGTTGCGAGATATTCACGCTTTCGCCAGCGGGATACAGCAAGCCCCCTTATGTCTGATCGTTCCTGAAAGTCGCTGTGAGCGAGAAACCCCATTACCACGGCCACCGCCGGCGCCTGCGGAAGAGATTCATGGACGGCGGCGTAGAAGCCTTGGCCGACTACGAGTTGCTGGAACTCGTTCTTTTTCAGGCCCAGCCGAGGGGAGACGTCAAGCCGCTGGCCAAGCGGCTTTTGCGACGCTTTGGCAGCTTCGCGGATGTCATAAGCGCCGAACCTAAACGCCTCGCGGAAGTGGACGGCCTCGGCGAGGCCGCTATTACGGCGCTGAAAGTAATACAGGCGTCATCTTTGAAGCTGGCCCAGGGCGGCATCTTGAACCGGCCGGTTCTGGGCTCATGGAGCTCGGTGCTGGATTATTGCCGGGCCAGCATGGCTTACGACCGCAAGGAACATTTCCGAATCTTGTTTCTTGACCGGAAGAACCTGCTAATTGCCGATGAAGTACAGCAGACGGGAACCGTCGATCATACGCCGGTGTATCCGCGGGAAGTCGTCAAGCGGGCCTTGGAGCTGGGCGCGACGGCCCTTGTTCTGGTGCATAACCATCCCAGTGGCGACCCCACGCCATCCAAGCAGGACATAGAGATGACCAAGCAGGTGGCGGCCGCCGGGGACAAGCTGGGCGTCGTCGTTCACGACCACCTGATCGTCGGGCGCGAAAATGTTTGTAGTTTCAAGTCCATGGGGCTTCTCTAAGCCTCGTCGGAAAGACTCTAGCTGGCATCAATAGTTCGTTCCGGGTAATCTGGCGCACCGTTCATTTGCCGGGAGCACCTTTGCGTTGATCGTTGTTTTTGGGTCCATCAACATTGATTTGGTTTTCCCCCTCGCCGCCCTTCCCGGTCCCGGCGAGACGATCATCGGCGAGACACACCATCAATATCCGGGTGGCAAGGGAAGCAATCAAGCCGTAGCCGCCTGCCACGCGGGCACCATAACGCACATGGTGGGGTGCCTCGGCAATGACCAGTTCGGCGATTTCATGCTTGATTCCCTCGGCCAAGCCAACGTCGACGTCAATCACATCGGTCGCGTCGATGAACCGACCGGCTGCGCCATGATCTGTGTGGACAGCAAGGGCCAAAATCAGATCGCGGTGGCCGGCGGCGCCAACTTGCAGGCCAAGGCCGCACAAGTACCGGACAGCCTGTTGGGCGAAGACACGACCTTGTTAATGCAAATGGAGGTCCGTCCGGAAGAAAACTGGAAACTGGCGGAACGGGCCGCGGTGGCCGGAGCGCGCGTCATTCTGAACGTGGCGCCCGCCCATCCTGTGCCGCCTGATGTCTTGCGAATTCTGGACACGCTTATTGTTAATGAATCGGAAGCCCTGAGCGTATCGCGGTCGGCAGGTTTAAGTACCGACGACCCGGTGCGCGCGGCGAAATCACTGGCCGACGATTTCGTGGCCAACTGCATTGTCACATTGGGCGCGGATGGCGCCGCTGCCTTTACCCGGAGCGGCAACTGGGCGGCAAAACCCCTT
>CAYOOG010000056.1:13482-15157 GCA_964405515.1 uncultured Alphaproteobacteria bacterium
TCGATGTGGTGGACACGACAGCGGCAGGCGACGCTTTTTGCGGAGCCTATGCAGCCGGCATCGACCTTGGCCTTTCGTTCGGGGACTCTTTGCGGCACGCCACCGTGGCCGGGTCTCTTGCCTGCACCAGGGCCGGTGCGCAAACCAGTCTGCCCTTGGCGGAAGAGATTTCTTCGCACCTCGCCAAACTACCCGCCCTGAAAACTATCGATAATTAGCGTCTTTACGTTGTAGCCGTTCCAAACATCGTTGCTTCAACGTCCGTTGGGCGTTCGTATTCAAGCCGCGCCATGTCCGCCATGGCCTTGCCAACATCCAGTCGCGGCACGGGCTGCGGCTTCTGGCAATAGACGAATGACGCCGCCGCATAATCATCCGACCGTTCGAGCATGCCAAAAGCATAGCCTGGCCCCTGCTCCATACCGGGTTGGTTCTCCGAGAGCGCCCAGCCCTCGCCCGCCGTCTGATACTTCTTGCCGTATTCCTCCAACAAATGTTCTTCGCCCTTCATGATACCGACCGAGCCCATTTGCTGGACCGTCACTGTCAACTCATCGTGAAAGACAATGGGGTCAGGCAGATGCCAACGATAGAAACCGACAAAGTCCGGCTCCTCCATATCCGACGTGCCTTCGGGTCTCACTAGCAAAGGCACGCCGTAATACATTGACGTAAAGCTGGCCATGCCCCATCCGGAAGCAACGTAACACTCCAGCCCGGTGCCGCAGATCGTGGGGTTGTCCGTGTCGCCGTCGCGGTAGATCTTGACCTCGCCCTCGCCGTACCAGTGCATGTCGGTCTTCAGCACGCGAATGCCGGCGGCGCAGCCAAGGTAACGGCCAGGCCCTTTCAATCCACCGGCGATGACAAAATCCTGTTTGAGCACCGTCGGGTTCTCGCGCCGAAAGGCGACGTGCAAATACCCCAGGTCGGCGGGAAATTCCGGCTCAAGCGTAAAGTCAATCTCGTAGAAGAACATGATCGTGCGATTACAGTTGTTCGTCACCTCGATACGAATCTTGTCCTTGAAGGACATGGGGAAAAAAGCGTTGAAACCGCGGCCTTCGATCGCCGAGGTCATCGCGGATTCGTAGGCCACCGGCCGGCCATGGGAAAGACCGAAAAAGTCCAGAAACGGCACGGATACGCTGGGCTCTTCCAGATCATCGTAGTAGACCTCCAGCCACACGGCCCTGGTCATCTCCGGTGGCATGGGCAGCGGACTGACCCAGATGCGGCGCACCCGCCCGGGCCCTTCGATATTCAGAATTTCCTTGGTTTCGTCCGGCGCTATATTTGTGGCGTCGAAAGGGCCTTTGCGCCCACCGCACAGTGTTCCTCCCGCACCCCGGGCGCCGTTTGGGTTTTCATAGCTGGCGGAGCGGCTGTCCAGCGTCAGGTCAATTCGCGCGGCATCATCAAACAGGCTCATCTTGGGCCTCCGGAAGGGTTCGAAGTAGTTTCGGCGCAACTAGACCGGAGGTTATGGGAGAGCGCAACAAGAGATTTTGTTGAATCCAACTCTCCCTTGCGAAATTCCGCCGCCCTATCAGTTTATTCCAGGTTCTCCGGCATGATCACCGCCACTTTGCCGACGACTTTGCGGTCGAGGGTGGTCAATTAACTAGGGTCCAGACTCATTAAATCCACCATATGACTGTGACAACGATGCACA